>NZ_JBRJXU010000007.1:0-119998 GCF_057467645.1 Zarconia sp. | reverse complement strand
CTCCGTACCGCAATAGTAAGGTCTCCCATCGAGATTCGAGAGAGGACTAACTCCGTACCGCAATAGTGAGGTCTTCCATCGAAACTCGAGACCGGACTAACTCCGTACCGCAATAGTAAGGTCTCCCATCGACTCCAAACGCAGGAGGACTCGTCAACTTCCGCTAGAATTAAATAAATCTCAATAAAGTCGTCCCAACCAGCCGCACCGATAAGATGCCGACCACACAAAAACCGCTCGTTGAGAAAAAAAAATTAGAAAAATCTCCCCTCGACTTGCATTACATGGGAGAACGGGTTCTGCGCCAACCTGCCAAGCGCGTCGCCCGCGTAGACGATAATATCCGCAAGCTGGTCAAGGAAATGCTCCAGACCATGTACACCTCCGACGGTATCGGTCTGGCCGCCCCTCAAATTGGCATTCAAAAGCAAATTTTAGTCCTAGACAGCGATTGGGAAAATCCAGCTACCCCGCCCTTAGTGCTCATCAACCCCGCGATTAAAAAGCTCGACGGTCCGCTGACTGTTGCTGAAGAAGGGTGTTTGAGCATTCCGGGGGTCTTCTTAGACGTGACTCGTCCCTCTCGGGTGGAAGTTTCCTACAAAGATGAAAACGGTCGTCCCCAAAAACGGGTGTTCGACGATCTCCCCTCCCGGATTATCCAGCATGAAATCGATCACCTCAATGGGGTATTATTTGTCGATCGAGTGGACAACGAACTCGCCCTCACTGAAGCCCTCAGCAAGACCGAGTTTTCTGTTCGCGACGTAAAAGCTATTCGATAGGAGCAATCGGAGAAAATAACATGGGAATGACACCAAAAAGCGGTTTTTTCTTACTATGTGCTTGCGTGTCGGGCATTGCTGCGGTCGGTTCGGTTTTCGAGCTATCCTCCGGGGTTCCCCAATATGGAACGATGGTCACCAGCACCATTCTCGCCATTAGCATCCCCTTTGGAATTATTGCCTTCTACACCGCAGTGCAAGCCGCGCGAGAAGAGCAATGATAGCAATGGCCGGGATTGAGAAAATTGGGGGAATTCCGAATTCGGAATTGGAAGCGCGGAATTCGGAAGTGGGAGAAAGGGCAGAAAGACGCGCACTCACAAGAGCGTTGCAACCAACCAATTGTCAATTGTCCATTGTCAATTGTCCATTGCCTATTGTCCATTGCCCCCAAAGCCTCCCCAAGAGTACTCGATCGCATGACCCTCAAAATTCATGAGCGACGATCGCGCATTCCTCGAGCAACTCCTAGGATACGGTATCCGCACCACTGGCGAACCCCGAAGATACGAGCTTTCACCGACTGATGCGATCGCCCTCGGTCGCGATCCCAACTGTCATATCGTTATTGCGGCAAAGCACCGCATGGTCTCGGGAGTTCACGCCCAAATCCGCCCCCTCGAACCGATTTCTGGCAATCCCCAACTCTGGGAAGTGTGCGACCTCGACAGCACCAACGGAACCTACATCAACGATGTGGCTATCAAAGGCGGCCGGATTCTGCAACAGGGCGATCGGATTATTTTAGGTCGCAACGGTCCGGAGTTTCTCTTCGAGTACGTTTCTCCAAGATCGGTTCCCCTCCAACCCACCCGATTGCAGAGTTCCTTCTACCAAAGCGATCCGGTGAGCGTTACCGTCACCAAACTGTTTCCCATTCTCTCCACGGGGGGGCACCTCACCCGCAAAACCTATCTGTTCCCCGTGGCGATGACGATCGGTGTGGTTGTTTTTCTGTTTGCGGCCGTTGGAGAACAGATCGTCTTTAACCGCGCCCTGGGTGTCTATCTCGCGGCAATGGCATACTACTTCATCTACCAAATTTGCGGTAAACCCAAACCCTGGTGGGTGGCGATTTCTGCTTGCACGATCACGATCGTCCTCTTGCTGAGTCCGATACTTTCGGTCTTCCTGTGGGTGTTTCGCGAGGTGCTTCCCGGTAGCCTCCCCACCCCTGGAGAATCGATAACCTTCGGGGAACTGCTCGTGCGGATGTTCTTTGGGGCAGGACTGATGGAAGAATTGCTTAAAGCGATTCCGGTGTTTGGAGCGTTAATTATCGGTCGCGGTTTGTTTGCTCCCTGGAATACGCGCGTGGGAGTCTGGGAACCGCTCGATGGCATTTTGCTCGGTGCGGCTTCAGCGGTGGGATTTACGTTACTCGAAACCCTATGGCAGTACGTTCCCACCGTGGTGGCTAGTTCCGGCGCGGAGGCGGGATTGCAAGTACTGATTCCGCGCATGTTAGGGTCGGTGGCCGGACATATCGCCTATAGCGGTTATTTCGGCTATGCCATCGGCTTGAGCGTTCTCATGCCCTCAAAACGGTTGCGAACGGTGGTGGTGGGCTACCTAACGGCTTCGGGATTACACGCCCTATGGAATGCGGTGGGCAGTTTCAACATCGGTTTATTGGTGGCAGTGGGGGTGTTGTCCTATGCGTTTTTAGGGGCGGCGATTCTCAAGGCGAGGGCACTCTCACCGACGCGATCGGAAAATTTTGCCACTCGGTTTCGGTGAGGGGAGGCTTCGGGGGCAGGGGAGGCAGGGGAGGAGTATAACGGAAAATAGACGTCCGTTGCGACAATCTTCCCTACACCCTACACCCTACACCCCACACCCCGCGCCTGACATCAGATTAGTTCTGCTCGGCTTCCTCTCCTTCTCCTTCTGCCGGGGTCATCATCGCTTCCAATTCCTCTTGAGTCAGAGGCAGAAGCGCTTGCAACTGAAATGCCATTTTCAGCTTCGTTTCCGGCTGGCAGGTCGAAAGGGGCCCTTGGGAGGTCAACAACACGGCGGGGGAGGAAACCTCCGCGTTCATATTCACCACCCGTAAGAGAGGCTGCAATTTCTCGAGCTGGATGAGAATCTGCTTGGCGCGATCGAAGTTTCCTTCGAGTTCCACTTCGTAAATTTGGCGCTTGACTTGATTGTTGGCACCGGCTCCCAAGGAGCCATCATTCACCAATTCATAGCCATCGGTTGTGGAAGTATCGGCCTCTTGGGGCTGGAATTTCGTCAGTTTGGACTGGGCGAAAAATCCCTCGGCGCGATTTTCGATTTGGGGGTAGTTGTTGACCACGTAGGCGGGACAGCCTTTCGCTTGCAGTTGCGCCCGAATGGTATCGGCCGTCAGTTGGGGATTGCGACGTTCTATTTGCTGGTTGAGATCGAGCAGCAACGTATCGAGGGTCTTGGGACTGCTGAACATTTGCTGCACGTCCGCTTGCACCAGTTTCGCGTCGTCGAGTTTTGTCTGAGCGTCTTCGATTTGCTTTTCGATCTCGCTTTGACGAGACAGCTTATCCTCGAGGGACTTAATCTCTTCGTTTAAGGTGGCGCTTTTGTCCATGGCGGGTTTGACGTAATTCATACCCAGCCACACCGATAACCCCAATCCGGCGGCAGCGATCAGCATTGCCAGCACCGGGGGAGAGAAGGTCATGCCAAATAAGACGAACCCCGGCGCTTCTTGTTCTTCCGCTTCGGCGGCAAATTCATCGTAAGCCACGATTAAATAACTCCTCTTTGCTGAAGTGTTTTAATACGATCGACCAAACCCTGAGCGCCTTTGCGCTGGAGTTCGGTTAAGAGTTCCGTTGCGGGGGTCGAACTCAGTTGGGTCTGGATGGTATATTCCACCACGGGCTTGAGTTCCCCCTCAAACCGGTCTTCGGAGGCTTGGATTTCCTGATTGGGATTGTCCACCAAGGTGGCCTCGATCAGGCGAGTTTTCGTGCCTTGCAAGAACGAGGAACGCTGAAGAACGAGGGTAAAGTCGTTCACGTCGTTAAAAGACCGGGCGAAACCTTTGATTTCCAACATCGAAGGGGGCGGTGCCGACGGGGAGGCTTCGGGGTCGGCGGCGGCTGAGGAACTCTCGTCTTCGAGCTGTTCGACGGTACTGATGCGGACGCCTGGGGGGATGCGATCGCGCAAATCCTGCATCAGAGCCGACCAGGGTTTAATGTAGTTGAAGACGCTGCCGAGGGCTTCAGTTTGCTTCTCGACTAAGTCCGTTTCCGTTCTAATCTGTTGCAGTCGCTGTTCGCTGGCGGCGACGACCCCCAGGTCGTTTTCGAGTTTTGCCTTTTTGGCTTCGAGTTTGGGAACTCGCACTTGCTCGAAATAAACCCAAGCACCGGCAGTGGCCAGTAGGAACGCCACTGCCACGCCACCCCCGGCAATCAGCGCCGCCTTACCGGGAATTTCGAGTTGGGGCCCCGAGCGTTCCCGACCGCCCCCAGACTCGGGAAGCGGTTCTCGATCGTTCAGAAAATTGATATCTATGCTGTACATGAGTCAATTTTAGATTTTTCTGGATTTTAGATTCTATAGCCATCGCCACAACCGTGCGGATGCTTTTGAATTTTTACTGGGGTGTTTTTCCCCTGGCTCGCTCTTGCGATGTCCGGGTAGGTCTGGCGGTTGCTATAGATTTTAGGTTGTGTCCATTTTCCCAAACCCACCAAACCGTTCCAACCCAAAACCTTTCTGGTTCTCGATCCCGATTTACGCCTCCCGCATTCCTAAACCTAGGGCGATCCCCAATCCAGCTCGTTGGGATGAAGGCATGGTCTCTTCATCGACATCGATCCCCAAACTCTCGACGGGATCGACTTGGCTGGTGGGTAAACTCAGCCGTTGGAAGAAAAATTCATCAAGCTGTCCGATGGAACTGCCAGGACCGGCGAGAAATAGCTGCGCCACTTCCAATCCATCGCTCTGATTGAGGTAAAAATCGATCGAGCGTCTAATTTCGTCGGCGAGTTCTCCTAAAACTCTGACCATTGCCGTCGTTCCGGGGTTCGTCCCCCCCATTGTACCCATGGTCATCCCATCGTTACTAGTCACCGGAATCGTCATTCCCTGAAGGAGTTCGGTGTTGCGAGAGGGGGGTAAATTCATCGCTTGAGACAGCGCGCTTTGAATTTGGAAGGTGCCAATGGGAATGGTGCGGGAAAATTGGGGCACTCCATCCACCACCACGGCAATTTCGGTACTGTCGAATTCTAAATCGGCCAGAACGGCGGCTTCGGAGGGGGTGAACTGTTGCAGTTTGTCCTGGATGGTGCGCAGGAGGGAAAAACTGGTGACTTCCACCACGTCGAGATCGAGTCCCGCTTCTTGAAAGGTGGTGATGTAGCTGTCGGTGATTTCTTTGCGGGTGGCCACCAGCAGCACTTGAACTTTTTCGATATCGTCTTCGTCAAGAACCGAACCGAGTTTTTGATAGTCGACATCCGCTTCTTCTCGGGGAAAGGGGAGGTAGAGTCCCGCTTCTTGGTTGATATAGTCGCGCAACTCGTTGGCATCGTTGAGTTCGGCGGGGACGGGAACCAGGCGAATGACGGCCTCGCGTCCGGGAATGGCGGTGGCGATATTTTTGGCTTTAATTTTGTTTTGGCTCAAAACCCGATCGAGCAACTCCGCCATCGCCGGTTGGTCGATAATTTGACCGTCCTCGAAAATGCCTTCGGGCACTTCTTCGGAGATAAATTGCGCCACTTTAAATGTTTGACGCTGCTTTTGCAGTTGAATCACGTTGATGCGATCGGGCGCAATTTCGATGCCAATTCCCTTTTTCGATTTGGAAAACAGGTTTTTAACGAAGTTAACCACGGCTGTCCCTGTAATATATCTGGAAGTCTATCTCGAGATCTTTTATCCATCGGATTGGTTCTACACCCGCTCGCTCCGTCGGTCAACCTCATCTATCCGATAAAACTCAGTCGAGGGGCGACCGGAGCGATATCAATAAGTTTAGCGGTTGATTTACGCGATCGGCGAGAGTTCGGAGATCGGATAAAATAGTTTACTCGATCGCGCGGGAGTGGGGAATTGTTCGTGAATCGACTCAAAGGTTGGCAACGGTGGGGACTCGGGCTTTTTCTGGGGCTGACGGTTGCCGTGGTGGCAAGCTGCGGTTTTGGGGGCGATCGCTCTGGGCAAAATAGAGCCATCGAATTTTGGACGATGCAGCTTCAACCCCAGTTTACCGAGTATTTCCAGGATGCGATCGCCAACTTTGAAGCCGATCGCCCCCACTCTGGAATTACCTGGGTAGACGTGCCGTGGTCGGCGATGGAACGCAAAATTATCGCCGCCGTCTCCGCCCGTAGCGCCCCCGATGTGGTGAACCTCAACCCCAATTTTGCCTCCCTACTCGCCGGGCGCAACGCATGGCTGGATGTGGGGGCAAGCGTTCCGGAGACACTGCGCCAGCAGTACTGGCCCAATCTCTGGCAGGCAAGCGTTTTAGGCGATCGCGCTTTTGGCATCCCCTGGTACGCCACCACCCGCATTACCATTTACAATCGAGAGATTTTGGACGCTGCGGGCGTTTTAACCCCCCCCACCACCTACGCGGAACTCGCCGATTTTGCCCGTCAGGTGAAGGAGACAACCGGTAAGTATGCCTTTTTTGCCACGGTGGTGGCGGAAGATTCCGGGGAGGTGTTGGAATCTTTGGTGCAAATGGGGATGAAGTTAATCGACGAAAACGGACGTGCCGCTTTCAATACCCCGGAAGGCAACGCCGCCTTTCGCTATTGGGTCGATCTATATCAGCAGGGACTCCTCCCCCGAGAAGCCCTCACCCAAGGACACCGACGGGCGATCGAACTATATCAAGCGGGGGAAGTGGCACTGCTGGCTTCCGGACCGCAATTCCTGCGCACGATCGCCCAAAATGCCCCGACGATTGCGGCGGTTTCCGAAGTTGCCCCCCAAATTACCGGGCAAACGGGGAAAAAGAGCGTGGCGGTGATGAATCTGGTGATTCCTCGGGATACGGATCGGCCGGAAGCGGCCGTTGCGTGGGCGCTGTACATCACCAATCCGGCTAACCAACTCGCTTTCGCCAAACTCACCAACACCCTACCCTCCACCCGAGAGTCTCTCGACGATCCCTATTTCCAAACCCTTGCCCCGGATGCGTCGGCGGTGGATGTGGCGCGGTTGGTGAGTGCCAGCCAATTGCCTGATGCTCAGGTGTTAGTTCCGCCGATGAAAGATGTCGATCGCTTGCAGCAGATGCTCTACGACAATTTGCAGGCGGCAATGTTGAATCAAAAAAGTGTCGAGGCGGCGCTATCGGATGCGGAGGAAGCCTGGAATCGGCTGCAATTTCCCCGTTAGTTTGGATGAAGTAACGTAGCTGGTTGACTGACAAAAATATTGTGGGCTGAAATCCTTGCTATAATTGTTATCGATAAGCTGAAACCCTGATTCTAAATTACTGATTTTCAGCATTTGTCGGTCTCAAACCTGCATTCTCTCGTTGAAGCAGTTAACAATCGACTCTTAACCCGAACTGACGTTTGCTAGGAGGGAAGTCGGACGAGAACTCAACTGAGCCGTAACTACACAAATTCCACAGCCCATGCGATCGCACGGGCTGTAGAAGAGCTACAGGTTTCTGTTTTCTGTCGAGTACTCTAGCTCCCCATGGGGTTCGTGCTTCCCAAAAACAATCACAACTCTCCCGAGCGCGTGAATTCATTGTACTGAAGCATCTTCGGGCTTGTCGAGTTTTGTCAGTCAACCAGGGTAACGTAGGCGAAACCGGGAAAGTTTTCCATTCCAATCATGTCATTTTCAATCCCTTTATGAATGACATTATTTCGTCGTTCTATAATTTTATGAGGCAGCAAAAAATTTTTAGGTTTATCGCCTGTTTCCATACACCAAAGCATCGTAAAAGCACCAATTTGTTGCTCCGATCTTTTAGATATTGGCTTCCAATAACTTTCAAAATCTTCTTGAGGAATAGACTTGGAGTGACAAATTACACGAATTGCAAATTCATAAAAGCGTTCTAGCGCTGCAGCAAAACTAGAAATAGCCTCTCGAAAGTATCCATCTAATAAAGCATTAAATGCTGAAACAAATAGCAGTTCATGTTTGGGAATAAATAAAATAGTCCTCGAATCGTGTCCAAGAGGGCATTTCCATTACGTATAAACCCCATCATCACAGATGGGAAAAAGACGCGAGTATAGTTTTAATGGTGTTTGTTGATTTGAATTTTCGACTATCTTCCGTTCGCAAATCGAACAACTAATTTCTATATTCAATTTAAAACTCCTTAGTCAAATAAGTATGCACCGCTACTACATATCCTGAATAAACAAAATATTAAATTTGTCAACACCAGTAGAAATACTCATTTAAAATTTTGTGTTTTGAGGTGGATCGCATTTGAGGGGAAGGAGCGATCGATTTAACGATATGGTTAGGTTTTGATTGATGTAGAGTTACGATTTAAGTATAAAGGTAGACCCAACCATGAGTTAATACTTAAACAAATATTACCATGCCCCTGAACCCCTTGTAAACTCGTTCTGAAATGGGCGGAAATTTGACCCCTCTACGTCGGGCAACGATAAGAATCTCTCATCAAATTTGGCATAAAAATAAGGGTCAACAGCGGTTGACCCCTACACATATAACTTATTGGGTTTCCAATCCGATTGAACCCGATCGATCGGGTCGTTACAGTGCGGTGTAGCTCGCAGTCAACCGTTTCAAGCGCAAACTCTACTCCACCTCGTACACCTTCTTACCCCAACTCGAAACCTTCTCCCCTGCCCGAAGGACGTAGGCAGCCACTTCTTCAAGTTCCGCCCGCGTCATCCAGTTCTCCGAGACTTGGCGACACCAAGAACTATAGTCATCGCCATCGTAGGTCATGGGTTCGCGCATGAAAGCCACAAAACCGTTGAGATTATCTCGAGGTGGGGTAGCCCCGGCTAAGGCTGCTTGAGACAGGGTAATCGGGGGAATGGGAACGTTCGACCCGCCAATGTGACAGTAGAGGCAACCATCGTCGAAGCGCGCTTTTCCCCGCGAAAGGGCTTCCGCTGAGAAGTTGCGGGTTTCGCCGGTTTCATCGACTTTGATGGGGACGGGTTGGGCTGCGTCTAGATAGCGCCGTACGTAAGGAGCGATGCTTTCGGCTTGCGCCGGTTGGCACCACAAACAAATCCCCAGCCATACCGTACAGAGTAAGAGCAGGGGACGAAATGAAAAAAATCGATGCAGCATTAATTAATACAAAGGTGTTAGGTGGTGTTGGCTGGTGTTCGGTTTCGATCTTCGGCGTTAGGTTAGCGCACAAAGCCAAGTATCGTCCATTCGCACTCGCACTTCGCCCCTAACCTAACCCGAAACACTCACGATCGATCGTAAATTCGATCGCCATTCCAGGCAATCTCACTCCATGGAGATGCCGCTTAGATGCTCGCAGAACGGTTAAGCGATCGTTCAAATCGACAATTAGTCGTAAACTTTACCACCACCCCAGGCAATTCCACGAAGTTTTTGTTCGATCAGGATATAACCGGCAATGGCGTATAAATCATCTTCAGAGAGATTTCTCATTTCTCCAAAAATATCCGCACTTCTGATAGAAGGATGGAATTCGTAAATTTCGATTTCCCCATCGTAAGTCGTGGGATTTTTCATATAGTCGACCAATCCTTCAATGTTGTTGCGATTGGGATAGGCACCGGATAGATCTTTTTTGCTTAATGTGACGTTAGGATTCGTTTTCGTTCTTCCAGCACCATGACATTGAGCGCAAACAGACCCAAAAAGTTTCTCGCCCTTCCTGGCTTCTTTGAGGGTCAACGTAGCCGTTTCCCCTGCTTCAGTCGAGGATACGGTCCGGGTTGCCTCGTCTAATTCCAGCGCCGTTACACTTCCAACCAAAATTTGGAACGTGAAGAATACAGTGGCTACTACCAGCCAAATGGATTTTTTTAACATTGTTTTCCTCTACACTTTAGTTAACGATCGAGGTCTCCGACTTACCACTCGGTTGAAACAAGACTGGGTTGAGACAAGGACGGTCGGATTCGTCTGGATGGGGTTCCCGTTCGATCGCCACAGATACAAACTCAGCTCGATCTTTCAACCTTGGAGTTCGATCTCGCTAGATTCAAAGCGCTAGACTTGCTTTTTCTGGCGGAAGCGAGACTCGCGGCGGTTCGCAGATCTTTTAGATGCTTTACTTCTTTTAACAGGAAGTATAATTCGCTGCGGCTAACCCGATCGAGAAGTAAAAATACTTAGGGAAATCGGGTAGAGTCCGGTCAATATTTTGGTCGATTTTATGATGGCGATCGTTCAAAACATGGGTCGTGAATTGAACGTTCATCGAGACGAAGCTCGTTAGATCTTGTCTCGCCACAAGTATCGCCCGAGGGGTTAGACCTGCGGCTTGTTTCTATTCCATTTACAAATTGCAACACATTAGGTTTTTTGCAATTTGCAGGGGTTTTTTCCCATGAAATAGCAAGATCGATCGGTCGCGAGAACCTCTCACAAGTTATAAGATTACCACGAAAAGTCACGCTTATCCGACAGATTGATATCCCTGATACCGTTTGCCTTGGAGGGGGTGTTGGGTGTTGGGTATGGGGAGGACGCGGTGATAGGGGAAACCGGGAATCGGGAGCAAGATGCTCCCACGATCTACGGTCGCATCTCCCGAACCCTCCGAGGTCCCTGATGCCCCCGTGGCTCCCAAAGCCCTTTACTTCGTTCCCGTAGAACTCAAGGGTAGAGAGGGTTGAGGTAAGGGAATGACGTGGGAGGTAACGGTTTGAGGTTGGTGCAGGCGAATAAGCTGAGCCAGAGTAGACTTAAGCTGGGTACGGGGGACGATCGTATCCACAAAGCCGTGGGTGAGTAAGTCTTCAGCAGATTGGAAGTCGTCGGGCAGCTTTTGGCGCAGGGTTTGCTCGATGACGCGGCGACCGGCAAACCCGATCGTGGATTTGGGTTCGGCAATGATGATATCACCGAGCATGGCAAAACTAGCGGTTACGCCCCCCATGGTGGGGTGGGTGAGTACGGGGATATACAGCAATCGCGCGGCGCGGTGGCGTTCTAGGGCAGCCGAGACTTTCGCCATCTGCATCAGGCTCAGCATCCCCTCTTGCATTCTCGCTCCGCCCGAGGCGCAAACCACGATGGCCGGCAGTCGCTTGCGGGTGGCTTCTTCAATGGCACGGGTGAGCTTTTCGCCCACCACCGATCCCATGCTGCCCCCCATAAACTGGAAATCCATGACCGCCAGCACCACCGGGAATCCCTCCAGTTGTCCCGAACCGGTTTGCACGGCGTCGAAGAGGTGGGTTTTTTCTTGATATTCTCGCAGCCGATCGCTGTATGCTTTGCGATCGCGAAATTCGAGGGGGTCCTGGGGTTGCAGTTTCTCGTTGAGGGAGGTCCAAGTTTTGGAGTCGATTAACTGTTCGATGCGCTGATGGCTGAAGACCCGATGGTGGTGGTTGCACTCCGGGCAAACCATTTGATTGGCACGCAAATCCTTGGTGTAGGTGAGAACCCCACAGGCTTCGCACTTCGTCCACAACCCTTCGGCAATATCTCGCTCGTGCCGATCGCGATCGTTCGAGCTAGATTTTTGTCGATTTGCAAACCAATCAAATAGAGACATAACGTTTGGGGTTTCCTTTATCTACCGGCGATTTACGGCTGCGATCGAGTGGATTTTCGGAATCGGGATGGTGTGGTGCGACCGACATTTTAACTCGATCGTCGTCCATCGTTGTTGATGTTTTACCCTATCGATCGACTGACCCTTATCCTATCAAGTTACGCGACGGGGAAAAATAACTTTAAGTATGCTTGGAGAATCGGTTTTCCCCAAAGAGTGGCAATGCCAGCCCCTACGGCTAGAAAGGGACCAAAGGGCATGGGCGTTCGTCGTTCGAGCCATCCGAGGGCGATCGCGCCTCCCCCGGCAAAGGCACCGATGGCACAACCGATAAATCCGGCGAGCAGCATCAACTTCCATCCCAACCAAGCCCCCATCATCGCCATCAGTTTGGCATCTCCTTCCCCCATCGCCGGTTTTCCGAAGACAACAGAACCCACCACGGTGATGATATCGAGGAGCCAAATGCCAACGACGATCCCGACAATACTCGCCATCAATCCCTCGTATCGCGACGTGGGGTCTGTCTGGGAAGCCAAAGCCACCTGAAACGCCATCCCCAGAACAAGCCCCGATTGCGTCAGGGCATTGGGCAGGGTTAGGGTATCGAAATCGATCGCCCCCAGGGCAATCAGCCAGCTAAAAAAGACCCAGTATCCCCAGGTGGTGGGGGACCAACCGTAGGTAACAAAGACCAGAACGAAGAGCAAACCCGTTGCCGCTTCTACCAAGGGATAGCGAATGGAAATCGGCGTGTGGCAGTGGGCGCACTTCCCCCGCAACCACAACCAACCCAAAATAGGAACGTTCTCCCGCGCCCTCAAGGGATGGAAACATTGAGGACAGCGAGAGGGAGGCCACAACAGGGACAGTCCGGCGGGTAATCGATAGATCACCACGTTGAGGAAGCTGCCAATGGCTGAGCCGAAAACAAAGACGAGGCCGATCGCCGGTAGAGCCATAGCGAGATTCAAGATCGTGACGGACGGTTCGGGTAAGCGGGGAGAGCCGCGGGCACTAGGGGAGAAAGACCTTGGCTCGATTGCACGAATATCGATAGAGAATGGGTGAGTGCGTAAGGCGAGCTTGGGTTATTGGGTTGAACCCCATCGACCCCAACGGGCGCGCCCTCGGTAGGATTTGAGTCGAAAAATCGATCGAATTTTTGATTTCTACCCGATGTCTAGTATGGCACTACGAAGACAGATGAAAACAATCGATCGGCTCGCGATTGCTGGGGAACGAACGGGTGGGTGCTGTCGCGAGCGGGGAATCTTGAAATCGCTGCACGTTGTTTATACGTGAGGCTCGCCATTTTGGGAAAAATTAACAATGGCAATATATACGGATTTTTCACCCCATCTCTCAATCCAGACTGATTTTCATATCCGTGTCAACCGCATAACAATTCACCCACGAGGGGTAAATTGTTTCAGTAAAATCACGGTTTTTTTGAGAGATTTTCCGGTATACTAAGACTACAATTTTTCCTCAATCTGTACGATCGCGTAGGTCAATAAGTTCTCTCCCTTGCGATTGCCAGGAAAATTCAGGTGTAACCGTTTTGCAATGTTGGTTGTTGGGCATCAGTTGACAAAACTGAACGAGATCCATCAAGCCATTCTCGTGTTTCTTGAGTTGTTAGACAGTCGTGAAACGCCCGCGAAAATTGCTTGGTTTTCAAGCCCCAGATTTAGTGTGACGACTCGATTGACTCTTGAGATCTAGACGGTTTCCGATGATGGATCGACGCTGCGATCCCACACCCAAAACCATTCCCCGTTCCCCTTGACAGGTGGCCCACAACTCATACCGCCTCACCAATGGTTGTTAGAATTCGCACTCACGATCGCGCAACTTCCACCCAATATGGAGAAAAATTTGGTGTCAGCCAGTTTGACCGGTTTATTCGAGCGATTCACCCCTCGCATTTTTGGGAGTTTTACAGGGCGGGCGATCGTCAATACCGCGATCGTTTTCGTCGCCATCCTGATGGGAAACCCCCCATCCGTCGAACAAAATCTCGAGCCCGGATGGAGGGCGTCCCTCGTCCGTCTCGGCACGACCCTCGCCGTCGCGACCATCGCCAGCCTTTGCACGTCTTGGATCGCTCGCCAAACCCACATCCCAAGGGAAACTGGGAAAAAAGCCCAACGACCCGGTAGAGAAGGAGAAGGGGAAAAACCTCCCCCAGAAAACACCGACGAAGGTCCGGTCATCCAAGAAACGTCCTCCCCACAGTTCGATCGAGTGTTACTCGATACCATTCGCGCCATCGAAAATGCCCCAGATTTCGAGAGCGCGCTGGAAACAACCCTCGTGCAAATTTGCCAAAGTGCCGGGTGGGACTATGGGGAAGTTTGGGTTCCCAGTGCCGACGGCCAAGCCCTGCAAAACCATCCCGCTCGTTATATTCGACCCGATGCACCGGTTCCCGAAGCCCTGGCAGAATTTCGTCAGTACAGCGAAGGGCTGACCTTTTTACCCTCAGAAGGATTGCCCGGACAAGTTTGGACCCACCGGAAAGCCGAGTGGATCGAAAATCTAGCCACCGAACCCAGTCGAGTTTACTTACGAGAACCCCTAGCGCGACAATGCGGATTCAAAGCGGTTTTGGGGATTCCCCTGTTTGCCGCTCCGTTCGAGGGGGGCAACGATTCTCGAGGAAGCGTACTAGCGATCGCCCTTTTCTTTATTCTCAGACCTCGCCCGAGCGATCGGCATTGGGTGAGGTTTTGGTCGGCTGCCAGCCCTCATTTCGGGGAGATCGTCGCCCAAAAATCCCTCCACGCCGAGTTCCAAGCCTACTTGGCTGCCACGACCGATGTCATGTTCGTCATCGATGCTCAGGGATACTGTCTGAAAATCGCCCCAACCCAGACGGCTCAAACCTACCAAGCGGCTCATGGTGAAGTGGGTCGTTCGTTACAAGACATTTTCGATGCCGAACGGGCTCGAACTTTTATCGGTTATATCTGGCAAGCCTTAAGAACCAAAGAAACCGTTCGCGTCGAGTATTCTTTGACGGTTCCGGCCGTTGCGCGAGCAGAACCAAGCCAGAATGTCATTTGGTTTTCCGCCGCAATTTCCCCCATTACCGAGGATGCTGTCATTTGGATCGCGCGGGATATCACCGAGTGCAAGCGGGTGGAACGGACCCTCCAAGAACAGCAAACCTACCTGCGCCTCGTCCTCGATAATATTCCCCAGCAAGTGTTTTGGAAAGATACGAATCTCGTCTTTCGCGGGTGCAATAAAAACTGGGCATCTTCCGCCCATTTAGAACGCGCGGAAGATGCAGTGGGCCAAACCGATTACGATTTACTACCCAGTCGAGAAATTGCCGACTTCTTTCGCGCGCGAGACCGCCAAACCATCGAAAGCAATACCCCTCAATTACACGCGATTATCTCCAAACAGCGACCGGGTGAGGATGGGAAAGCGATCTGGCTGGATGTGAGCCGAATTCCCATGCACGATGCCGAGGGGAATACCATCGGCGTCATTGGCGTTGTCGAAGATATTACCCAGCGCAAAGAAGCCGAAGAAGCTCTCCGGCGCGAACAGGTCAAATCCGAGCGCTTGTTGCTGAATGTTTTACCCCGAGAAATTGCCGCGCGCCTGAAAGAAGAAGAAGGAGCGATAGCCTCTGCCGTAGACGAGGCGACGGTATTATTTGCCGATATCGTTGGGTTTACCTCCCTGTCCGATCGCCTGTCGGCAACGGAATTGGTGGATTTACTCAACCAAATTTTTTCCGAGTTCGATCGCCTCGCCGAAATCCACGGTCTCGAAAAAATCAAAACCATCGGCGATGCTTATATGGTGGCTGGCGGGATTCCCCTTCCCCATCCCAACAGTACCGCCGCCATCGCTCAGATGGCTTTGGATATGCAACGGGCGATCGCTCGCTTCAAGACCGATCGCCAAGAAGCCTTTCAAATTCGGATCGGCATCAATACCGGTCCCGTAGTCGCGGGGGTGATTGGCATTAAAAAGTTTATTTACGATTTGTGGGGGGATACGGTAAATGTTGCCAGTCGGATGGAATCGACGGGGGTCCCGGGTGGAATTCAAGTCACAGAATCGACTTACGAAAAACTCAAAACACAATATCGATTTGAAAGCCGAGGACCGATTGAAATTAAAGGGAAAGGACAGATGAAAACTTACTGGTTAGTGGAATAATCTCCAATGGGGTGAAAGATTTAAGATCGGTGGCGAAGCGCTGGGTGGATACGGGACAAGATCGTTGAAGATCGGAGCTAGGGCGATCGCCAAACTCCGATCGCTCATCCCAATGCAAGCCAAAGGCGATTGAAAAAATTTAAACGACATGAGAATCTCGTCATTTTACGGATTCTTTTTAAAGATTTACCGAAGAAATACATAAATCCGGCACGGGGCGACGATAGTTGAATGGTCATGATTCTCGCGATTGTCACGATCGTCGAGTCATCGCCAAAGATTAATGAAAGCAGTTAATTTGAACGGAAAAACTGGGGTGAATCGGAAAACCGCAAGGCTAAACTGGAACCAGAGGAGAAACAAACACTCCGATCGATATGAAGACTTCATCGGAAGACAGCAACGGTCTATCAGTCCGGAAAACCCAAGCCTTAAGCTCGGTGCAGTTCAAACTTTGTCCTCTCGAAGCCCAAATTTTTCTTTCAGTTCCCTTCTAAATCGATCGTGAATCAAGAATGTTTGAAAGGTCAGATCCTGATCGTTGACGATAATCCTCAGAACCGACGTTTGTTAGAGCGAATGCTCGTGAAGAAAGGGTATGAGGTCGAAAGTGCCCCCGACGGCTTCAAAGGACTCGAACTGGCAAACTCGACGAAGCCCGATTTGATTTTACTCGATGTAAATATGCCGATGATGGATGGGTTTGAAATGTGTCAAAAACTCAAATCCAACTCTAACACCCGGCAAATTCCCGTCATTTTTGTGAGCGCTCTGAGTGAGGCGATCGATAAAGTTAAAGGTTTCAACGTCGGCGGTGCGGACTATATTACAAAACCGTTTCAATTTGAAGATGTCTTTGTCCGAGTCGAGCACCAAGTGACATTAAGTCGGCTGCAAACGCGACTGACTCAGCAAAACCAACTCCTGCAACGAGAAATTGAACGGCGGCAGTGGATGGATGCGCTGCTGGCCGGACAAAATCAAATTTTAGAACTGATTGCCAGAGGGACGGAAATCGATCGCATTTTCGGCGCGATCGCCCGATTTGTCGAAGAGCGATCGCAAGAGGGGTTATGTTCGATTTCGATTCTGCAACCAGCGACCAAACGCCTGTATCGTAGCATTGCCCCCAGCCTGCCAGAGGCTTTCAACCAGGCACTCGAAGGGTTGGAAATCGGACCGATGGCGGCGGCGTGCGGGACGGCCGCTCACAGCAAACAAACGGTGATGACCGACGATATTGCCAGCGATCCCCGTTGGGCGAACTACAAAGAGATTGCCCTAGCGCGGGGTTTGAAGGCCTGCTGTTCTCGACCGATTCTCACGGAACCTGGGGAAGTGCTCGGGACGATTGCCATGTACTACTCGCAATCGAGGTATCCCAGTTCTCGAGATCGAGATTTGATGGCCACAGCGGTGTATTTAGCCAAAGTTGCCCTAGAACGCCACCGCGCCCAACAAAATTATCGAGCCATTTTTGAAGTCTCCTACGATGGCATGATGCTCTACGACACGCAACTGCAAAAAGCCATCGAAGTCAACCCGCAACTGTGCGAACTCTATGGCTTGAGTGCTGACAGAATGCTCCACGTGGGCTTGCGTTTTCTCGGTATCGGGACGACCTCGGACAATCGGCGCACCCTGAAAAAATGGATTCAAAAAGCCAGGCAGGGTCAAACCCAAAAATTTGAATGGGTCGGCAAACATACATCCGGGCGTTGGTTTTGGACGGAGGTGATTCTCAAACCCATTTCTCTGGTGGGTCAACAGCGACTATTGGCGATCGTGCGCGATATTACCGAACGCAAAAATACTCTCAACGCCCTCCAAAAAGCCAAAGAAGCGGCCGAGTCGGCCAATCGATCGAAAAGTCAATTTCTCGCCAATATGAGTCACGAATTGCGTACCCCCCTGAATGCGATTCTCGGCTTTACCCAGGTAATGACTCGCGATTCTACGCTCAACGCCCAACAGCAAGACCACTTGAGAATTATCAACCGCAGTGGCGAACATCTCCTCGGCTTAATTAATGACGTGCTGGAAATGTCGAAAATTGAGGCCGGACGACAGTCCTTCAATCCCAGTCGATTCGATCTGCACTCGGAAATTGAAACCTTAGTAGAAATGTTGCAGCTCAAAGCCCGTACGAAGACCTTGGAACTGATTTGCGACCCGGCAACCGACCTCCCTCGATACATCGAAACCGATGAAGGCAAATTGCGGCAAGTTCTGGTCAACTTAGTCGGCAACGCCATTAAATTTACCGAGACCGGCAGCGTCACCCTGCGGGTGTGTCCCATTCCCGATGTCGAGCAAAAGCTCGAGCGTTCCGATAAACAACTGATTCAGTTTGAAATTGAAGACACCGGACCCGGCATCGACCCCAATGAAATGCATTACTTGTTTGAAGCCTTCGGACAAACGGCACTGGGTCAGAAATCTCAAGAGGGGACCGGTTTGGGTTTGCCCATCAGCCAGCAGTTCGTGCAATTGATGGGAGGAGAAATTCAAGTCGAAAGCGATGTGGGTCGGGGGACGACTTTTCGCTTTGCCATTCCCGTCACCCTCACCACATCGAGAGAGGTACCGGAACGAGCTGCGACCCGTCAAGTCATCGGTTTGGCGGCTAACCAACCCACCTACCGCATTTTAGCGGTGGACGATCGCGCGGCAAATCGGAAACTGTTGGTTCAACTACTCACCCCCCTCGGATTTCAAGTACGAGAAGCCGCGAACGGAGAAGAAGCCCTACAAGTGTGGGAAGAATGGGAACCCCATCTGATTTGGATGGATATTCGGATGCCGGTGATGGATGGCTATCAAGCCTCTCAGAAAATTCGCGCCCACATCAAAGGTCAGGCAACGGTAATTATTGCCTTAACCGCTAGTGCCTTTGAGGAAAATCGCTCTCTGGTTTTATCGGTTGGGTGCGATGACTTCGTGCGCAAGCCGTTCGAGGAGAAAATTCTCTATGAAAAAATGGTCCAACACCTCGGCGTTCAATTTCTCTACGCTGACGACAGTCGAGCGAACTCACCATCACCCCCAATTGAGGAAGCAGTCTCAATTGGCATTTTGCAAAGTCATCTCGAACAAATGCCCAGAAACTGGATCGACCAACTCTATCAAGCGGCTACCCAGGTAGATGCTCAACTGGTGCTCGATTTACTCCCTCAGGTTCCCCCCGATCGAGAAATTTTGGCAAAAACCTTAGCAGAGTGGGTGGAGAACTTCCGTTTCGATCGGGCGATCGAACTGACTCAGCCGTTACTCGAAGAAAATTGATGTATGGGGAATGGGGAATGGGAGATCGAGCGGTCATCGGAAACCGTCTAAATCTCAATCGTCAATCGAGGGGCAACACTAAATCTGGGGCTTGACAAACGAGAAATTTTCGCGGGCGTTTCACCAATGCCCTACACCCCACACCCTACTGCAACGCGACAGAAATAACGACCCAGCTTTAAACCGCCCAAAGCTATATACAGTAAGAATTTTTAATGCGCGCATTTTGCGTGCATCGCGAGCGGCGTCGGCTTGAGTCCCGTTCAACTTTTCAAGACGCATTTTTAATTCTGCGTAGCAGCACTACACCCCACACCCTACACCCCACACCAGAATCTGCTTAACCCCAGTGGAGAACCGGGGTATAATGGAGAGCATTTGAGATCGACACTTACCTCCTATCGCGATCGTGGAACTTTCTTGCAAAAGTGAATATGCCATGTTGGCTCTGCTGGCACTCACCACCCATTACCACCGAGGCGAACCCCGACAGATTCGGCAAATTGCCACTGACCAGAATATTCCCGATCGATACTTAGAACAGTTACTCGCCACCCTCAGACGCGGCGGTTTAGTGCGATCGGAACGGGGGGCTAAAGGTGGCTACCTACTCGCCCGCGAACCCTGGAAGATTACCCTCCTCGAAGTCATTGAATGTATTGAAGGTTTAAAAACGCGATCGGGGGCCACCAAATCCAGTCCAAAAACCCTAGAAAGCGCGATCGTTCGCGAGATGTGGCAAGAAGTACGCCAAACGACCCATTCCGTCCTAAAAAAATATACCTTGCAAGATCTTAAAGACCAACGGGATGCTCGGCAGCAACTCGATATTATGTATTACATCTAATCTCGGACGTCCGCTCTCGAGTTGTCCAGCCGTCGCCACCCAGGCATACCCCAAAGCGATTCCAGCACGATTATCCCGATCGAAATCCCATTACGATTATGAAAATTGCTCATAATATTACCGAACTCGTCGGCCACACCCCTCTAGTCCAACTCAATCACATCCCCAAAGCAGAAGGTTGCGTGGCGCGCATCCTTGTCAAACTCGAAGGCATGAATCCCTCCTCCTCCGTCAAAGATCGGATTGGGGTGAATATGGTCAATGCCGCAGAACGGGAAGGTACCATTGCCCCCGGTCAAACCGTCCTCGTCGAACCCACATCGGGAAACACCGGGATTGCCTTGGCCATGGTAGCGGCGGCGAGGGGATACAAACTCATTCTTACCATGCCCGATACCATGAGTATGGAACGTCGGTGCATGCTGCAAGCCTACGGCGCGCAATTGGAACTGACTCCGGGAGTTGAGGGAATGCGAGGGGCGATTTCTCGCGCTCAGGAGATCGTGGAGAATACCCCCAACGCCTATATGTTGCAACAGTTCCGCAACCCAGCCAACCCCCATATTCATCGAGAAGCCACCGCCCAGGAAATTTGGGACGATACAGACGGTCAGGTGGATATTCTGATTGCGGGGGTGGGAACCGGAGGCACGATTACCGGCACGGCCCAAGTCCTCAAACGCCAAAAACCCAGCTTTCAAGCCATTGCCGTCGAACCCGCAAATAGTCCCATTCTTTCGGGCGGCAATCCGGGTCCTCACAAAATTCAGGGGATCGGTGCGGGTTTCGTGCCCCACGTGCTCGATGTGGATTCGATCGATGAAGTGGTGACGGTGACCGATGAAGATGCGATCGCCTACGGTCGCCGTCTGGCGAGGGAAGAAGGATTGCTATCGGGAATTTCCACCGGTGCTGCCTTATGTGCTGCCGTTCGGGTGGCTCAACGACCGGAAAATGACGGTAAACTGATCGTAATGATTCAGCCGAGTTTCGGCGAGCGATATTTGAGTACGCCCCTATTCCAAGATCCCCAACTCACCGCTCAAACTGCGACTTAACATCTCACGGCAAACCCCGACAACCCCAATTTCAAACCCACCGGCGGCGATGGAGGATCTCAATCATTACGATGTCCTGAAAGTCAGTCCCACGGCGACTCAGGCAGAAATTAAACAGGCCTATCGCCGTTTGGTGAAGCAATATCACCCCGATCGCAACCGAGAAGAACCCGGAACCGATCGCATCGTTCGCATTAACGCCGCTTACGAGGTGTTGGGCGATCGCGATTCCCGTCAATCTTACGATCGCGCTCGCGAAGAACGCCCGTCGCGGCGTACTCAGTCGGAACGCGCAACAGCGGCTTACCACCAATATCGCAGTTCCCGTCGCGCCGGTGCCAATGCCGACGCGCAAGTTCAGCAATGGTTATCTCGCATCTACCATCCCATCGATGCCAGCCTCGATCGCATTTTGCATTCCCTCAACGATCGAATCGAAGACCTCTCTGCCGATCCCTTTGACGACGAACTCATGGAAGCGTTTTGCGACTATATCCGCGATTGCCGCCATCTGTTGCACAACGCTGAAAAAGCCTTTCGTTCTCTCCCCAATCCCGCTTCCTTAGCAGGAGTCGCCGCTGATTTGTACTACTGTCTCAACCAACTCGGCGACGGCATCGAAGAGTTAGAAAGCTTTACCCTCAACTACGACGATCGCCACTTGCATACCGGTCAAGAATTGTTTCGGATTGCGGCCCGATTGCAAGAGGATGCTCAAGCGGGTTTGGGGAACCTATTCTAACGTCAGTTTGGGATCAGACTGTTTCGGGTGAGGGTGGGGGTTGGGTGTCGGGTGTGTAGGGAATAGAAAACCATCATTGTCAATTCTGGTGAGTCAGAATTGGAGTATTCGATCTCACAAAGCGCTTTTCTCCCATCGCGATTGCCTGCCCCGATCCATCGATTGTGGTTATTCAACCAGATTCGAGACTACATGGGCGATCGCCGTCCCGGAGTTGGATAAGACGCTGGCCGAGAACGCCGGCGTCCCCCTTGAGAATCTCGTAATTGTTGGGCGATATCGATGAAAATATCTCGACGCACGCAGGGATAGTCCCCCACCCATAAATCGCGACTGGGAATGTAAATATCGCCAATATCGGCAATGTAGCTTAAATCTGGTTGAGACGACATGACGATCGTCTGCACTACCATTCCCCGTTTGATGTATTGATGGTGGCGCTTGAGGGGAACTTGAATGCTGGTGGCAAAACCGGTTCGATCGCCAATTTCGAGATTTAGCCGGCGTTCTCGGTTTTCGACGATCACCAATTCTCCGCGCTGGTTTGCCGTTTCCTCCGTCCCCAGCAACTCTTCAGTCACATAGACATCTAAAACTTTCCCCTGCCAAAACCCACTGTATTTGTACTGACGGTATTTAGAATTGCGCATCCCGGCTTTCGCGATCGGTATCCACAGCCAGTAGAGGGCAGCAACAATCCCTAGCATCAATTGGAGGGCAGGGGAGAGAAATCCTCCGATCAGGGCGATCGCCGCCACGGCAACCACGGAGATCAGTAACTGTTTGAGGAAATCCTGAAACTTGCCCCAACAGTACAGATATTGACCGCCGGTGGCATATAGGGGAACGAGTTCTTCAAATTTAGGGCGAGTTAAGGGAACGAGTGCCATGGGAGACGATCGGGTGCGCGGCTTGACGGCTAACGATTAGTGTAGCGGATATTCCGGACTCCCGGCGTAACCGGGGCAGTTCTCAGAACCAATCGCTAGCACGAGGGAAATCGAGAAGATTTAGGCTTTTGGATATTCAGATGTCAACATTCGTCAGATAATAAAAGTTTGTGTCGTTCAGAAAAAAAGTAAATTCATGGGTCGTGCTAAGAAAGCGGTGCTTGCCTATTCCGGTGGAGTCGATACCACAGTCTGCATTCCTTACCTGAAAAAAGAGTGGGGCGTGGAAGAAGTGATTGCCCTAGCCGCAGATTTGGGGCAGGGAGACGAACTCGATCCGATTCGGGAAAAAGCTCTCAAATCCGGAGCAAGTCAATCTTTGGTTGCAGATGCGACCGAAACGTTTATTACAGATTACGCTTTTCCAGCAATCCAGGCGAATGCGATCTATGAAAATCGCTACCCTCTGTCTACAGCCTTAGCCCGTCCGTTAATTGCTCGGTTGCTGGTGGAGGCGGCAGCGGAATACGGTGCCGATGCAGTAGCCCACGGCTGCACCGGCAAAGGTAACGATCAGGTGCGGTTCGACGTTGCCATTGCCGCCCTCAACCCCGATTTGAAAGTGCTCACCCCCGCGCGGGAATGGGGGATGAGTCGGGAAGAAACCATTGCCTACGGGGAAAATTTTGGCATTCCCTCCCCGGTGAAGAAATCCTCTCCCTACAGTATCGATCGCAACCTCCTCGGACGCAGTATCGAAGCGGGTCCCCTCGAAGATCCCTGGACGGAACCCCTCGAAGAAGTCTTCGTGATGACGAGTGCGATTGCCGATACTCCAGACGAACCGGAGTACGTGGAAATTGGCTTTGAGAAAGGGATTCCGTCCCACCTCAACGGTGCAGCGCTTTCCCCCGTAGAATTGGTAACGCAACTCAACGAACTCGCCGGTCGCCACGGTGTCGGACGGGTGGATATGGTGGAAAATCGCTTAGTGGGGATTAAGTCGCGGGAAATCTACGAAGCCCCGGCCCTTTCAGTTCTCATTCACGCCCACCGCGATTTGGAAAGCCTGACCCTGACGAAGGATGTGACCCAGTACAAGCGGGGCATTGAAGAAACCTACAGCCAGTTGGTGTACAACGGCCTCTGGTACAGTCCCCTCAAAAATGCTCTCGATGGCTTCATCCAACAAACCCAGGAACGAGTTTCGGGAACGGTACGGGTGAAATTGCTCAAAGGCAATGCCTCCATTGTGGGACGCAAGTCAGCAAATACCTTGTACTCCGATGATTTAGCCACCTACGGCGCGAACGACGAGTTCGACCACAAAGCCGCAGAGGGCTTCATCTACGTCTGGGGCTTACCCACCCGAATTTGGTCTCAGAAAACCCGAGGCTAAGCGCGAATCCTGAATTCGGAATTCAGAATTCGGAAGGGGGAAAATTTGCAGGTGGGGAGTGTGAATTTTTAATTTTGCGGAAAGTGAGCGGTGTCGGTTTCCGTCCCGTTCAACTTTCCAAGACGAATTTTTAATTCTCTTCCCCACCTCCCCCGGCCCCCAAACCTCTTACCCACTAAAGGTACTCTCGATTGAGATAGGCAAAAAGCGGTTCGTGCATCCAGTCTTGCCATAACGAACTCGTTAAACGAGGAAGGGCAGAAGGAGTGGGTTCTGGCTTGATGGGGATTTCTCGACTCCAATCAGTCAAATCCCGTTGGAGTAAATCGCTCAAACGTTCTACTTCTGGGGCGAACTTCCGTTGCAAGCTTCGATGCAGTTCGGGGTCGAGAGGCGATCGAGGTGCAGCGTAAGTGTTCCAAGCTCTAGCCGTTTGAGAAAACTGCGACCACCAAGCCTCTTTGAATTTCGGGCAGAACGGCACGGATCTCCCCAATCGATCTAAGCAGGAGGGGGGAAAGCGCAGAAATCTTTGTAAGGCAGCACTGCGAACTCGCTTGTTGGCATTCATTTTGGTGAAGTTCGGACGAAAGTTAGCAGAAACGCCTAAGAATTCGAGCGTTTGTTGATAAACTTTGGCGGTGTTGGCTTTAAAGTCGTCAAAAATAATCACGCGAACTCGATCGCGACCAAACACTTCAAAATACCGTTCGATTTGTTCGGTAAATTTCACCACATCGCTGTAAAACAATCCTTCGGGTCTCATGCATTGTTTTGGCATTCGCTTGCCATTGCGTCGATCGCCTTCCGCTTCTAATGCTTCTTGAAAATCGAAAATATTTTCGCTCGATCCGTTTACCATTCGCTGGCTATGGAGGGAATGCAGCAAAGAGACGGGTTCTCTGAGCATAACAATGATTTTCGAGTTAGAATTAAATTGAGCGATTTCTCGAGATGCTTGTTTGGAAAACAGATACCAAGTACTGCCTTCACCACACATTTTCTCCGAACGATTTTGAAAGAAACTCAAGTACTCGTCTTCGTTTTTGGCTTTTTTATTGCCCGTTAGATCGCGACCGAAATAATGAATTTCTTTAGCGGGAGGAATAAAAACCTCTGGATGTTGTCCTAAATAATGGCAAAGCGAAGTTGTGCCGCACTTGGGTGCGCCAACGATAAAGAAGTTGGGTATTCTCATGTGAGGAGGCTAAAATTTGCTACGTGCTACTACCGTGACGAGTCTGAATCAATCAAGTCACGACACCCAGAATTAAATCTCGGGGGATTTTATTCAAATAGACATGAAATCAAGTAATAATCGGAATCTAAACAAGATTGAGTGACTTTTCTCTTTTGTTTTAGATAAAGCTTGCAAGTGAAGATCGATCTTGTGAAAAAGTTTTTGATGCTAGAAGTCTTTAACTTTTTCGATTCTGCCTGATTCTGATGGTGTAGATACAACTCGGTGCTTTGTAGATGCTTGAATAAACCCTATTCCGATGCTTGCGTATCATCACTTCGATCGCCATCTCGATCGAATTCAAGCGTTGTGCACCTTTGTGAGATATAGCTTTGCGAGTCCGCTTTGTTGTTCTCGCTTTACTCTATTGAGTGATAGTACTGAATTGTAATCGCAAATTGCTACGAACGTTCAGTTTCTTTACGGAATCTATACGTTTAACAACCCGGATTTTGAAGCGAAAAACATGTAAAAGTCTTGTGCTATTTAGGAATTCATAAGTTTAGGTTAAAGTATTAAGCCGTTTAAATAAAATTTAACTCATAGATAGTATTGATTTGAGATTGTCCGTGACACTAATCACAGGTAACGTGCGATCGTTACGGACACCACTCAAGAGAATAAAAGTCAATATAAAAGCGATGGGGGTCTTCGCGAAAAACGGTGGCGGGTGTCCGTACCCGGACGAGCCATCAATACCGCCAGATCAGTTAGGATGCAAATCACCGTAGGCCGGGTGGAAAAGACCTGGAGTTCATTACATCGTCCCACATTGTCTTAACCACCCTGGCAGTTGCGATCCATTCTTTTTGCGCACATCCCTTACGAAACAGAAGATGTTGCGAGTACCGAACCCTCAACTCGATCGCCCGTTAAGCTAAACGCACGGGTTTCGCGAATCTTCACCGAGACTAATTTTCCTTTGAGTTCCTCAATATCACCGGCAAAAAACGTCAGATGGTTACCTTGGGTACGCCCCATCACCTGAGCGGGATTTTTCGGGTTTTGCGCTTCCACGAGAACCTCTTCCACCCGACCCAGGTAACGCCCGCAACATTCGGCCGCAGCGGTCGCAACCACGTGATTCAAGCGTTGCAGGCGATCGACTTTCACCTCTTCGCTAATTTGGTGATCCCACAAGGCGGCTGGGGTCCCCGGACGGGGGGAATACGCAGCGGTATTGACCCGATCGAATCCAATCTCTTCCACCAATTTGAGGGTATTCTCGAACTGTTCCTCCGTCTCCCCCGGAAAACCGACGATCGCATCGGCACTCACCGAAGCCTGGGGCATATAGCGACGAATGGTGTCGATAATCCGGCGGTATTTCTGGTGGGTGTATCCCCGCGCCATGGCTTTGAGGAGATCGTTATCCCCGGACTGGAAGGGGATGTGAAAATGTTCGCAGACTTTGGGTAACTCCGCGCACGCCCGAATCAGACGTTCGGTGAAATAGCGGGGGTGGCTCGTGGCAAAGCGAATTCGCTCGATACCTTCCACATCATGTATGTAGTAGAGCAAATCTGTCAGGGTATGCTTGTGCCGTCCCTCAGATGTGCTTCCGGGTAAATCCCGACCGTAGGCATCGATATTTTGCCCGAGCAGAGTGACTTCTTTATATCCCGATCGTCCGAGGGTTTCAATTTCCGATCGAATCGCCTCGGGGGTTCGCGACTGTTCCGTACCCCGCACCCCGGGAACCACGCAGTAGGTACAGCGTTCGTTGCAACCGTAAATGACGTTCACCCACCCCGTCACCTGGCTGTCGCGCCGGGGCTGGGTAATATCTTCCATAATATGGATGGCCTCGGTCGCCACGACTTGGTTACCATCGAAGACGCGATCGAGTAAATCTTCCAAACGGTTGGCGTGTTGGGGCCCCATCACCAAATCCAATTCTGGCACTCGCCGCAAAAGCGCCTCTCCTTCCTGTTGGGCGACACAACCGGCCACCACCAAGGTCAGATCCGGTTTGTCGTGCTTTCGTTTGGCCTGTCTGCCCAAATAGGAATAGACTTTTTGCTCCGCATTATCGCGGATGGTACAGGTGTTGTAGAGAACTAAATCCGCACCGTTGGGATCGTCCGAGGGCTCGTAATTCATGCCTTCGAGAATACCTGCCATGCGCTCGGAATCCGCTTTATTCATTTGGCAGCCAAAGGTAACGATATGATATTTACGGCTCATCGGTAGTTGTCCTAGTTCAGTGTAAATACTATAATGCTCGAAGACTAATGGGTGTAATAATTCCGTATTGACCCTTAGAAGCTAAAAAGCTCGCTTAACTTAAGCCTTAGCCCGTTCGATCGACTCCAATCATCTGCCTCAACTGTCAACTTTCTGTGTTCGCTCTTCTACCGAGCCAGGTCGACAGTCTACTCCTAAAAATCTAGTTTCTGAGGGTTCGATCGAGGGTCGGTAAAAACGCTAAAATCGCGCTCCTTCCTTCAGTTTCTCTTTACGATTGTCAGTATAGCAATACAAGTTGGTTTTTGTATCGTCGCGACTTGATAAAACACCAGAGATCGCGCTATCTTGTATCCCGATGATATATCCTTATTCAAGGCTCGTGTCGTAAACAGTTCGAACGCAAACTTAAGTGATTCGAGCTAGTTCTTCAAAGAAGAAGATATATCCAAGAAGGCGGGTTAAATTTTTATAACAGTCTGGTACCTACAGGCGATAACAGGTCACAATCTGTTATCGATTCCTCAGGAATATCGAGCCAGAAAAACAGAAAATACGCACGAACGGTTTCCATTTTGGGAATATATTGTGCTGCATGAAAATTTTCCCGGTTGCCTCAAATATTTACAGCCACTAGTAATCTTTAAGACTTAAATCGATGTACGGTCATCAGCACAAAAATTTATTGGCATCTTCGATCGAAACGCCGACAACTTCAACGGAATTTGGGCGGATTGTCTTCCTCGAATCCACCGTCGAGGGACACGAGCATCTCATCGCTGGCATCCGCCCCGGTACGGAAGTCGTTCGCCTCGACCCTCAAGGGGATGGTATCGGTCAAATCACCGAAGTTTTAGCCTCCCGTTCCGATATCGATTCCGTACACGTCGTTTCTCACGGGGAACCGGGAAGGCTGCGGTTGGGAACGGCTCGACTCAACGAGGCCACCCTAGAGCGCTACACCCATCAACTCCATCGCTGGCGAAAAGCCCTTGCTGCCGATGCCGAAGTGTTACTTTACGGCTGTCGGGTTGCAGCAGGCGCGGTAGGACAACAGTTCGTGCGGCAACTGGGTCAGATTCTCAACACTAAAATCGCCGCCTCGACCACGTTAATCGGAAATGCCGCCCTCGGGGGAAACTGGGACTTGGATGCGAGAACCGCTCCCGGTAGATTTGCTTTGGCCTTCGAGAGTGCGACTCTCGATAGCTACGGCGGCGTTCTGCCAGAATCCAATCCCCTCTATGCGTCTCAGGGGGGGAATAGCGAACCCGGTAATTTAAATATTCGGGTGGTGAATGTCAATGACGGCACCTCTGAAGAAGCCGGTCGGTTGCCGTTTAGGACGTTCGCCATTGCCAGACGAGACCCCACCGAAACCGATGGGGGTTTGGTTTATTACATCGGCATCGAAAATAATGGAACGGCCCGGGTGGGTTCTTGGGACCCGGCGCTCGGGGAACCGGGCACGACCAACGGAACTAACATCCTGGGGGGTGAGGTGGGGGTTCCCGGTCAGTTCGTCAAACTAGGTCAAGCTCGGGATAACACCCTATATGCCATGACCGGGGATGACAATATCCTCTACACCATCAATATTGAAGACGGAGACATCGACCAGAGGGCGACGGAATTTGCAAGAATTACCGGCGGCAGCAAACCCTTTCCCACAACGGGGGGTAGTGGAGATGTCGTTTTCGATCCGATCGATCCGAATCGACTTTTCATCAGCGTCAATAGCAACACCAACGACGGGACTGAATTTTACGATCTCTACACCTTCGAGCTGAGTAGCCAATCCACCACCTATCTAGGCTCGGTCAGAGGTCCCGACGGTCGGACGCTCGATGGACGGGGTGCAGGTTCGCTGGGTTTCGGGGAAGATGGCGACCTGTATGCAACCTCTGCCGGGAGTTTGTATCGCTTGGACTTCGAGAATGCGGCCGGTGGTATCGTCAATACCGAATTTGTGGGCGAAACCGGAGTTCCCCTCTCCGACTTGGGAAGTTTGCCCTCGGCGACCCCGGAAGTGGACTTAGTGGCACAGAAAGCTGGCGGTCCAACGATCGTGCAGGTGGGCGACGAGGTGGTTTATACCATCACCCTGACCAATAATAGCGACGCGCCGCCCGATCGCGACCCCCTCAACCTCACGGGAATTGAAATCACCGATCCCATCCCCGACGGACTCGATGTCAATCTTGACGATATCACCTTTGCCATCACCGAAGGCAACGGCGAGTTAACCTCCCAAACCCTCACCGATGGTAACTATCGCGCCCTGGTCAATCTCGACGAGATGTCGACCATCGTCGTCACCATTCGGGGAACGGTGACCGCTGATGCCAGCCAGATTTTCAGCAATACCGTTACCGTCAAACCGCCCGCGGGTTTCAACTTAGCCGACCCCGACCCCGACTTCACCAACAATCCCGACGATCCCGATCGCGATCGCATCGACGATACCGTAACGTTGGCCCTCGACAACCTGCCCCCGGAAACCCAAAATGCGACCGATAACGTCGCCGCCGGGGACACCAAACAGCTCGTCGGACTCATCGGACAAGACTCTGACGGCACGGTGGTCTCCTACACCATTAGCACCCTACCCCCCACCAATCAGGGCACCCTCTTCCTCAACGGCAACGAAGTGACTCAAGGTCAAGTGCTGACCCCCGAGGAACTCGCCCAACTGGAGTTTCAGGCAACCAACAGCTTTACCGGCACCACCTTCACCTACGCCGCCACGGACAATAACGGAGCCACCGACCCCACCCCGGCCACCGTCGTCCTCAATCCACCCCCCAATGCCGAGGATGACTCGGTAGAGGTCGCTCCGGGAACCGACACCACCCTACCGCCTCTGATGGCGACGGACCCCAACGGTACGGTGTCGTTGTATCGGATTACGGAACTGCCGCCCCCCGAGCAAGGGATTCTGCTGCTCAACAACGTTCCCGTCCAACCCAATCAAACCTTAACTCCCGAGCAGGTTGACGATCTCGTCTTCCGGGCGCAACCCGAGTTCACCGGCACGACCTTCAACTTTACGGCGATCGATAACAACGGCTCCCCCGACCCCACTCCAGCCACCGTTACCCTCACCCCCGGTAACACTCCCCCGGATACCACCGATTCCGTCGATCGCGTCGAACCCGGTGGAACCGTGACCCTGGTGGGATTGGGGGGAACTGACCCCGACGGGACGGTAACGGGCTTCATTATCGATACCCTGCCCCCAACCGAACAAGGGCAGTTACTCCTCGACGACAACCCCGTCACCATCGGACAGCAGCTTACCCCGGCCGAACTCGATCGGTTAACCTTCAGTGCCACCGACGAATTTACCCAAACCACCTTTAACTACTCCAGCGTCGATAACGAAGGAACCCAAGACCCCACTCCGGGGACAGTCTTTCTCGCACCGCCGGATGCCAATATTCTTCCCGAAACCGATGACGCGACGACCCCAGCCAATCCTGGCATCGCCACCAATATTCCCGATTTGGGTGGAAACGATCCCGACGGCAGTGTCAATAGCTTTGTCATCAATACCCTGCCCGAAGGGGGAACCCTCTTCCTGGGCGATCCGGCAACCGGGGGTACGGCGGTAACCGTCAACCAAGAAATTCCCCCCGATCGGATTAACGATCTCTTCTTCGTCGGGGATGAGGATTTCAATGGCACCACCTTCACTTACAGCAGCCAAGACGATACGGGAGCCGTCGATCCCACCCCCGCCACCGTCACCCTCACCGCTGGTAGTTCCGTCCCAGATACCGATCCGGCAACCACCAGCGCCCAAGACGAACCCGTGAATGTGGTGGGACTCGGAGGCACTCCCGCCAACGAAATTGCCTTTTTCACCATTGTCACCCTACCTCCAGAAGACCAGGGGCAGATCTTCCTCGGAGATCCAACCGCCGGTGGAACTCCAATCGAACTGGGTCAAGTGCTCACCCCCGAGCAGATCGACATCGTTTTCTTTCAACCGAGCGGATCTTTCAACGAGACGACCTTCGAGTACAGTGCCACCAATACCTCTGGCGTTACCGATCCAACTCCGGCTACGGTTACCATTAGCGGCTCGAACCTCCCCCCGGACACGGAGGATTCTACTGGCACTCTCGGACCCAATACCACCCTCCAAATTACCAATTTGGGTGGGGAAGACCCCGACGGCACGGTTTCCTTCTTTACCATCGAATCGTTGCCCGACGAAGAGCAAGGAACCCTCTTCCTGGGCGATCCTGCGGTAGATGGGGCACCGGTCGTTGTTGGGTTGCGCTTGAGTCCGACCCAACTCGATAACCTCTTCTTCTCCTCCACGGGGACTTTCTCGGGAGCGACGTTTACCTACTCTGCCACGGATAACTTCGGGACCAGCGATCCGACTCCGGGAACGGTCACCCTCTCACCCCAGGGCGGACCTCTCGATCCCGATCCCGATCCGGACACGGACACGGACACGGACACGGACCCCGTCACGCCGGTTATCGATCCTGAAGATAACTGCCCCCACCTACCTCCAACCATCGGCGGCTTCCTGGTTCCCACCCCAGCAGAGCTTCCCGGTGCGGTGGTCTTCCCCCCGGGTGATATTCCTCAACCGGAGTTATCCGACACCCGGTTCGAAGAAGGAACCGACGGAGACGATACCCGCATTGGGGGTGGGGATAATGAAAATTTCCGAGGTTCGAGTGGAAGCGACAACATCCAAGGTCGCGAAGGAGATGACATCATTCGCGGGGGTCGCGCCGGCGAAACCCCGAACGAGCCGAACCAAGACCGAGATACCCTCGCCGGTAACCGAGGTCGGGATACGATCGAGGGGAGTGGCGGCCAAGATTTAATTTTTGGCGGTGAAGAAGAGGATGTCATCTTCGGCGGTCAAAATAATGACGAAATCCGTGGCGATCGCGGCGCAGACCAAATTAGCGGCGATGAGGGAGATGACAATATTGCCGGGGACAACCTGCAACTCGACGATCCAGAACTCTCGGGAACCGATCGCATTGATGGGGGCCCCGGAAACGACTACCTGAACGGAAACGAGGAAGATGACACCGTGACCGGTGGAGAAGGTAATGACTCCGTTCAGGGGGGTAAAGACGGGGACGAACTCTTCGGCGATGAAGGGGATGACTTTGTTGGGGGCGACCTCGGCGATGATGTCATCCTTGGCAGTCTGGGCAGCGTCGAGCCCGTCGGGAGTGGAGAAGAACGAGATTCTCTCTTCGGCAATCGGGGGGCAGATTTGGTTAAAGGCGGTCAAGGGGACGATTTGATTCGCGCTGGCCAAGACGACGATCTCGCTTACGGCGGTAAAGATAACGACGACGTCTTTGGAGATATCGGTAACGACACCGTTGGCGGAGACTTGGGCAACGACACCGTGACCGGTGGCAACGGCAATCCCGATAATCCCGATGTCGAGGGCGAAGATATGCTCTACGGGGGCCCGGGAGATGACGTTCTGTTTGGTAACCAGAGTGGTGACATGCTCGTGGGTGAAGACGGAGATGACGTCGCTCACGGCGGTCAAGACAATGACAGCATTTTCGGGGACGAAGGAAATGACACCCTGATGGGTGAGTTCGGTGACGACACGATTCTCGGCAGTCGCGGTAGTGCGACCGATTCCGAGGGCGATCGGGATTTCATTTCTGGAAATGCTGGCGAAGATGTGATTAAAGGCGGCGAGGGAGAGGATTTCATCGTTGCCGGAAAAGGCGAGGATTTGGTTTACGGGGGTAAAAATAACGATGTCATCTACGGCGACCAAGAGAGTGATGTCCTCGTCGGCGACCTGGGCGATGACACCCTCATTGGCGGGAACGGCATCATCACCGACCCTGATGTCACCGGAGACGATCTCCTGTTTGGTTTAGACGGAAACGACGTCATGGAAGGCAACCAGGGCAATGACAGCATTGTCGGTGGTAACGGTGATGACTTCGGCCGGGGGGGTCAAGATGACGACATCCTCTGGGGTGAAGCGGGGAACGATCGACTCCTCGGCGATCTCGGAAACGATACCGTTTGTGGCGGTCTGGGGAACGATACCCTCATCGGCAGTAACGGGATTCCGGGATCGGCTGGTGACGGCAACGACAAACTCTGCGGTGGCGGCGGCGACGATGTCGCGTTCGGGAACTCCGGCGATGACACTGTAGAAGGGGCTTCTGGAAATGACGCCCTGTACGGCGGTCAGGGCAACGACACCATCAAAGGGGGGTCGGGCAACGACGTCCTGTTGGGCGATCTCGGCAACGACCTCCTGACTGGAGACGCTGGAAATGATGTCTTCGTCCTCGCATCGGGTAATGGCATCGATACGATTACCGATTTCCAAGTCGGCGTCGATCTAATTGCCCTCAGTGGTGGGTTAACCTTCGAGGGGCTGACCATTACTCAAGATGCGAGTACCACCATCATCAGTGCGGGCACCGAACAGCTGGCTTTCCTCAGTGGCAATCTCGCTTTGGATGCCACGAACTTCCAGGTCATCTAATGTCCGTTCGAGATCGGAAATGTCCGGGGAGCTTGGGGTGTAACCCCGTTCCCCATCCGATCCGAACCCGAAAAGTGCGCTCCCAAACGGACAAAAAGACTAAAAAAAGCACCTAGATACTTCTAGGTGCTTCAAACTTGGGTGCGGTCCCCCCCCTAACCAAAGGGGGACAGTTTCTAAAGTAGCGAAACAATATGAAAATTTTGTGAATGTCGGGAAGTAATTTTGAAATTCTTTGGGGCGATCGAGTCCAAAAACGTAACCCCCACCCCAAAGGGGCGGGGGATGAGATTGATGCACGTACCAGGGATTAACCTATTTCTAGGATGGATAAGGCTTGTATGCATTGGGGTATACGCAGGCGTATGCATTCGATCGCAACAATGGGATAAATAGGTAACTTTTTAGCGACCCATTAGCTTTACGAGTCCCGTTCCCGCTAAGTAGAGACCCACCACTGCACCCCCTAACAGACTTTGAGTCAGGGGATCCGTCGATGGCGTGAGCACCGCACCCAAAATCGCCGCACCCAAGACGACATAACGCCAACCCGACAGCATCTGCTTTGAAGAAACAATCCCGAGCAGACCGAGTAATCCTTGCACCACCGGAATCTGAAATGCCAGACCCGTACTGAAGAGAAGCAGCAAGACAAATTCAAAATATCGATCGATCGACCATTGCTGTTCCACCACCCCCGCGCCGTAACTCACGAAGAAATTAAGCGCCGCCGGAATCAACGCAATATAGGCAAAACCCAAACCCAAGATAAACAGAACGCTCGACCCCAAAACAATGGGGGCCAGGAGTCTCTGTTCCCGGCGCGTCAAGCCCGGCAGGACAAATCGCACGATTTGATAGAGGATAAACGGACTGGCGACGAGCAATCCACTGTAGCCGGCGACTTTAAGGGTGACAAAAAAGTACTCTCCTGGAGCGAGTTGGAGAAACTTTACCCCCGTTGCTGGAATTTCGAGTAGGTGCACGATCGGTTTAACCGCCACGAAACAACCGATCATACCCGCCCCAACGGCTAGCAGCGAATAAAAAATGCGCATCCGCAACTCTTCGAGATGATCGAACAAAGACATCTCGAGATCGTTGGGGACTTCGTCGAGATAGTCTGCTTCTGAAGGGTTCGTCCTGTTTTCCGGAGCGCTGTCGAGTTCTGGAGAAGCAGTCATGGAAGGAGTGAATTTGAACTGGGTTATCAAAAAGAGGTGTGACTATTGTATATCGTCTGGCGAGAGTGGGGCGGTTCGACTGACTCCCAAAATGGATCTGGTATGATGCTCGTTAGCTGCGGGGCGCCACTGGCCTTGTGGTTCTCCCGATCGGAGAACGTCAAACACTCTCCCGAAAGAGCGACGGCGATATGCCGTTCTGGCTGCTCCCAATTCTGTTAGATAGTAATGAAAACTTTGTCTGTGTCACGTCAAATCAAACCACCGCAAAAACTGTGGTGGGTCGGACTGCTGCTTCTGAGTCTTCTATTGGGTAGCTGTTCGACGGCCGCTCGTTCCGATAGCGGTTCGGCGATCGATTCCGAGTTAGAAGAGCAAGTGCTCCAAATCCTTCGCGACAACCCCGAAGTCATCTTAGAATCAGTGGAAACCTATCGCGCCGAGAAACAGAACCGGACGCGGCAGGCCCGACAAGCCTTCTTGCAAAAACTCATCGACAATCCCGCTTCCACCATTGGCAATTCTCCCACCAAAGGAGCTGCCGAACAAAATATCGTCTTAATCGAGTTTTCGGATTTCCAGTGTCCCTACTGCGCCAAAGCTCACGGCACGATCGATGAGTTTATGACCAAGTACGGCGACGTCGTCACCCTCACCTACAAACATTTACCCCTGACCTCCATTCACGCCGAAGCCTTGCCCGCAGCCAAAGCTGCAGCCGCCGCTGGAGAACAAGGCAAATTTTGGGAATATCACTCGGCATTATTCGAGCGCCAAAGCGAACTGGGTGAGGAACTCTACGTGGCCCTGGCTGGAGAATTGAGCTTAGATCTCGAGCAATTCGATCGCGATCGTCAAAGCCCGGAAATTGAAGCGGCGATTTCCCAAGACCGGCAACTCGCCGATGAATTGGGACTCACCGGCACCCCAGTATTCTTCCTCAATGAAGAAACCCTCACCGGCGCGATCGAATTGACGGAACTCGAAGCTGCACTCGAACGGGTGAGGAGTAATAATTAGACTTCTGCCTTTTCTGGACAAGGGTTCAGGGTTAAAGGGGAAAGGGGACAAAAATTTATGACTTCGAGATAGAAATTGATGTGATTGTTTATTTCCATCAGAAGTCTATTCGAGAAAACGTTACCTCATCCCCCATCCTCTTCTCCTGGTAGAAATAATGGAAGGGGAGCCAACCCCGACGATCGAATCGATGGCACTAGCCCGAAATATGGCTGCATCCTCTGCAGTATGGCACGAGGAAGATCGATAATAACCTTCGAGTCTTCGCTCTTCCGGGAGCGGTTCGAACCTTCTGAGCCTCCCCGGCTCCCCGGCACCAGTATCGTAACAATTTGCGAATATCGCGATCTCTGGGTTTAGATCGGGATATTCTACCCACATTACACTCGTCCCCAAACAAGACGATCGACAATTTAGTATTTTTTGGTGTCGTATTTTGGCGTCGTATTGTTACCGATTTCCTGCAAACTTCGATCGAAAATGGGAGCAGATAACGAGAAGAGAGTAGGTTGTGTAAAAATCGGAGATCGTCGTTAATGCTGGTTCTATCGATGTTCGCACTGACCGTCTCAAGAGCGAACATCGATATTCTTGGTAAGATATAACAGTTAATAAGCCGACAGACTTTTTGAGCTGAGTCACCGTTAAATATACTCATTGGTGGGCAAAAATAATTCAAAGCTTTGCGATCGAGCCAGATATTTTTCACCGACAGCTGCCCACGCATTTATCGAATTGAGTTACCCCAGATTATTGAGGATAAATCTATGGAAAAGTTAATGATACAACTGCATGACTTGACGAATGAGTTTACTTTTTTAAGTACTTCATTAGCGATCGCAGTTGTATTTTGTTGGTGGTTAATTCCCAAAACAACCGATCTAATGGTGAACTCAGCAGCGGGTTTGGCCGGCAAATATTTGGGGAGAGATAAACGAACCTTAGTCATTAATGCCAGCACGAATAATCCAGAGCTATTTTTAATGATTCTTTCTTTAAGTTTATTTAGATTGGGAGGAATTGCGACTCCACTTGGCTCTAATTTTTCCAACATTTATTTAATGTTTATCGTTGCACCGGTGATTGTCATGTGTAAATGGATACTTGCCGGTAAAGTCAATAAAGCTTCCAATTTATTAAGGCTAATTGTCAAAGAAAAAAAGCTGGTTATCTGGCATTTATTTATGTCTTTGATGATGTTTATCTTTTCCACCGGGGCTTATTGGTGTTTGACCGGAGCCGTTGAATTTATTCCCGTCGAAGATGATGCACCATTGAGAACTTGGCCTTGGCTGGTTTTCGGCGGTCTTGTGTGTTGTGTGGGTGTCTTTCTCTTTTTCCAGTACGAACGCAGATTGAAGGTTAATCGTCCTGAATTATTTGAAGATATTAACGAAGATAATTACGAGGCGAGCTGGATACAGTTTTTATTGGGAACGGCTGCCTTAGTTGGATCCTGTTACGTTTTGAATTCTCTATTTCTCGCCTGGACGGAAGTGTATGCCTCAATGTTGAGTAAAGTTTTCGGTGCAGCAGTCTTTGCCGGCTTGCACTACTTTATTGGTAGCCTCATCTCCTCACTACCGGAAACCACCGTTGCTGTTGAAAATTACGAGCGTTTAACCTCTCCCGATCTCAATACCGCTTTAGCATCGGCAAGTCAATCGAATATGACCAATTTAGCCATTGGATGTTTGGGCAGTCTTTTGGCGAGTATGCTATTACTGGCCGGATTGAGTTATCAGCTTTAGGCTCAAATAACGCCATATTTCAAAAAATCTATAACACCTAACAACATGGAGGAAAAGGAGACTCTGTCTTCTTCGTCACGACATCTAGCGCCTCGTCACCCCTTGAGATTTGCACGATTGAAAAAATCATGGCTTGTTTTCTGAGGTCTTGAATTTACATCGTTTGAGCGAATCGACATCTGGAGATTATAGTTAGTCGGAACGGAAAACTAAGTGTTTCAGACTTTAAGTTGTATACCGCGTGAATAGGTGGGTTCTATTCCCCATTCCCCATTCCCCATTCCCCATGACTGAAAATGTGTCGTGAAAAGGGCGCGAACGGCTATAACTTGGCAGAAAGTTGCACGTGACGTTCATCGACCCTCAGAACCAATCATCAAATCGATCGCCCTATGGATTGGGAGTCTCGTCGTCAATTTGCTCGATCGGATTTTGCTGATGTTCTGGAGCAAATGATGGAGTCGGGTTAGAAATGGGAGTGGTGGTTGGGGGAAGGATGCGATCGCGCTCTTCGGCTCGAATTTCCTGAGTTTGCTCGACATTAAAAATTAACACGAACGGCTGCCGCATCTGATGGTTGACCAGTTTTTGAACTTCCGACACTTGAAGGGGAGTGAGGGGGTCATCCGGTCGGACTCGTACCTGCAGGTAAACTTCCGGAGGTTCAGTCTTCCAGTTAATTTGGGTATCGAGGAGTTCCACCTGTTGACCGACGGTGATGGTGCGTCGCAGTAAAATATCTCTAAGGGTCGCCCGCAGTTGCACTTGTCGCAGGAGTTCCCACAAACTTAACGCTAGAGGTACGAATAAGACGATCGTTAAGGCAACCGTTGAAGAAATTGCCCGCGTAATTTTGCGATTTTCAATGTAATATCCCCCCCAAACAAACACCAACATACAAGCTAGGGTAATCCCCAATAGATTGGTCAGGTAGAGAATAAAAGCCCCCTGACTGGTCTCAAAGCCTCGCGGTGTCACCACCGATAAGCCCAAACCCACCACGCATAACGGTGGCATCAACGCTACGGAGATTGCCGTTCCCGCGAGGGCATCGCTGAGGTTCGGGCGAATCTTGGCAAACCCCGCCACGGCACCGGCTGTCATGGCAATTCCTAAATCGGCTAAGTTGGGTTGAGTCCGGGCGAGGATTTCACCGCTAAACTCCGTTTCGGGAATGCCAACGACCCGTCCTACCAGCCAGGATAGACTAATGGCAATCGTTGCCCCGATGGCCGCAGAGAAGGCACTGCGACGAAACAAAACGAGATCTCCTTCTAATGCACCTAATGCTAAACCCCGCAAGGGCTGCATCAAGGGGGCAACGATCATCGCCCCGATAATCACGGCGGGACTACCCAGCAGTAAGCCGCAGGTGGCAATCAGACAAGCGGCAACGGTCAGAAATAAATAGTCTAGGTCAGCTTGAGAATCGTCGAGTAGGTTCTGACGAAGTTGTTCGAGTTGTTCTTCCGGAACTTTAGGCATGGGTGCGATTCACACGACAGACTAAAAATCTAGTAGTAAGATTAACAATAAAGCAATCGGGAGCCACCATCAATACGATCGAAGCGAGGGTTGGCAGGTGCAACGGGTGGTCACTTTTTGGGTATTCATTTTTATTTTGATTTCAAGGAGATGCTATTGAAAACCGATATTATTTTTTTCTTTTTATCCCTCAAAAACTAATTAACGATCGGCGCGTTTATTGAAAAGATTATCGAAAATAATATCGCAATTTATTATGATAAATACAAATAAGCTGGAAGCGATCGTTGAAGAAATCGAAAAAAATCCCAATCGCATTCGCATCAAAAAACTACTATTTTGCGCTCGCAATAATTTCTGGAAAAATGATATTGCAGAAATTGAAAAACTGAAGACTCAACAACTCATTCTAGATTTATATGCCAGAATCTCAGAGACCGAGAAGCTCAACTCCAGATTAATTGAAGTTGTCAGAAGAATTAATAAGAAAACTCTATATTTTTCTCTTGCCAATCAAACTTTAAACATTTTAAAGCCGATTTATACATCCAACAATTCTTTTTTAGACAGCGTTCATAATTATTTAAAGGTCAATCATCAAAAAATCAAATATCAAAACTTATTCAATTTACATTTCTTGGTCGATCTAAAGTTTACAGTTTCTAGAAAAACGAGTTTAAGTCAAGCTAAAGTTTTAATTTACTCGGCTTTATACTATAAATTTAATTATACCGTTCAAGATTGGAACGTTCTCAACCAACAAGAATTTGATGACTTAGTTCGACTATTCATCCACGATTGCGAAACCTTAGAAGAAATAGAATTTAGGCTCAAAGGAGCAGCGAACTACCTCGATCGAACTCAAAATAATATCGAAGTCGCTCATATTATCGTTAAAGCCATTCACCGTTTCTATAACCACGTCCGGCAACAAGAAGGGAAAAATATTATCTCGAAAGAGTCGAGCGAACCTCCCGTAAAACTCTCGATATCCAACGATCGATTTGATGAAGATAGGACGATCGAGGAAAACCCGTTAACCTTTAATCCTCTGAATTTCGAGCTTGACTCCTCTAAAAAAACTCAAATCGAGAGATTTTCCTCCACTCTACCTTCAAACATCGAAAAAGATGTTAAAGGAATCTCTCACAAAAAAGTCAATAGTTTGATGGTACAGGTCGAAGCGACTTTACAAGAATTAGAAAACCATTTAGAAAAAAAATTTCCCGATTCCACATCCGATGAATACTTTGCATTAAAATACCGAATCTTAAGAGGTTTCATTCACGATATTCAACGCTCTTCGATGAAGTACTTGAGTATCCTCGAAACCTTAGAACAAAAAGATCGAAAGAAACGATTTCCATCCGGTTCTCTAACCCAAGAGCCGTAGATAACGTCTGTTCGGGTAGGGTGTGGGGTGTAGGGGGGGTAGAATCCCGTATAACGGTCTCGGTTGACAAATATAGCGCGAAGCACTGGTTTATTTACACTCTTGAAAAAATCGGTTTTTTCCATTCCCCATTCTCCGTTCCCCGTTCCCCATGACTGAAAATCTGTAATGAAAAGGGCGCGAACTGCTATATATCCAGATGAAGAGCGATCCCTTTCCATACACGACCCGAACCCACCTCACAGCCCCACCACTCGACTTACATTCACCCGAACTAGCGGACCAGATGTGCCATCGCCATTCGCCATCGGTGGCAGATTTCGTTTATGTTACTGACATTTGGGTTGATGCAAATCGAGAGAAGGTGGGAAATGTCACAATTTGAAGCGATCGTTATCGGTAGTGGAATTGGCGGACTGGTGGCGGGGGCGTTACTTGCCCGTTACGGTAAACGGGTGCTGGTGTGCGAAAGCCACACTATCCCAGGCGGTGTGGCCCACAGCTTCAGCAAACAAGGATTTCACTTCGACTCGGGGCCTTCATTTTACTGCGGATTGGCCGATCGCCGCAGCCTCAATCCCCTGCGGCAAGTCCTCGACGTTCTCGATGAATCCCTCTCCACCGTGGCGTACGATCCCCTCGGGCACTACCATTTTCCTGAAGGCACATTTCCCGTCTACGGCAATAGCCAACGCTACCGTCAAGCTGTCGCCCAAATGACTCCCCAAGGGGCAGCGGAACTGGAAAAATTCGAGGGGCGATTGCTCGAACTCTACGATGGGTTGCGAGAGATTCCCACCTTTATGTTGCGATCGGACTGGCAACTGCTGCCGGTATTGCTGACGCAGTACGGCTTTTCCCTGCTCAAACTTTTACCCCAAATCGGTACGATTCAAAGTTCTGTGGGGGCGTTGATGGATCGCGATGTGAAAGATGCGTGGGTGCGACGGCTGATCGATTTGGAGTGCTTCCTACTGTCGGGATTGCCCGCCCACGGTACCATTGCCCCGGAAGTCGCCTTTATGTTTGGGGAACGCACCCATTCCGTTATCGACTATCCCATCGGCGGCAGTGGGGCGATAGTCGATGCATTGGTACGAGGTTTGCAGCGTTGGGGCGGGCAACTGCGCACCAAAACCCACGTCGATCGAATTTTAGTCGAAGATCGGCGGGTTCGGGGCGTGCGCTTGAAGTCCGGGGAAATCCTCGAAGCCCCGATTGTGATTTCCAATGCCACAATTTGGGATACCTACACCCAACTGCTATCCCCCGAAGATTTACCCTCCGCCTATCGCCAGGAGAGTTTGGCAACTCCCGCCATCGAAAGTTTCATGCACTTGCACCTGGGAATTCGATCCCAGGGGTTAGAAAATCTAACGGGACACCACGTCGTCGTTCATCGCAGCGATCGAGATATTACCGTTCCTGGCAACACTTGCATGATTTCCATTCCTTCAGTTTGGGATGCCAACCTGGCACCGGAAGGACATCACGTCGTTCACGCCTACACTCTCGAACCCTACGCTGGATGGCAGCAAGACGAGACGTACGTCGATCGCAAACAAGCGCGATCGCAACCCCTCTTTGCCGCCTTAGAACGAGTAATTCCCGATATTCGAGAGCGCATCGTCCTCGAACAAATCGGCACGCCACTCACCCACGCCCGATTTTTGCGCCGCCACCAGGGAACTTACGGCCCGGCGATCGCGGCCGGAAAGGGCGAGTTTCCCAGTACTCACACCCCCATATCGGGATTGTACCGCGTCGGCGACAGCACGATGCCGGGGATTGGGGTTCCGGCGGTTGCCGCATCGGGCATTCTGTGCGCCAATACCCTAGTCAAACCGGAACAAACGGCAAAATTGCTCGAACGGATTGGATAGTGGGAGAAAAAGTTTCCGATCGCAGTCGCCAGCTTGGTTATAGCCATAGCGATTGAAACGATTTCAGATCGAACAATTTCAGCTCGGATGTAAACTTCAAGACATTCAGACAATCAAGAAATGAACTTTCTTGGGAAGAATTTGTTTGAGAAATAATATCATGATGGCAGATAATAAAAAACAAGTTAATGCTAGCTCTGGGCTTTGATTTTTAATGTAAGGTAAAAAACGATAGATTATTTTAAGAGTAAAACATTTTTTTCTTAAAAAATTTCTAATAAACGAATCTAAGCGTGTTTTTATAAAATTAGTAGCGGTTTTAATTCAGGTATACCCTACCTATTTGAGCCAAATTTACACGCAAATACTACCCCGACAGTGTTTCAGGTTTTCAAATTTTTTCGACTAAATTTTCACGGGGTAAATGTCGATCGACAACCGCTATAAATGCTCTCATAAAAGGAGAGTTCAGCCGCTCGGGATGAAGTCAGCATAGACAAAGCTTACGGTTAAGGATTCAGCCCCTTAGGAAGATCCGCTTTTCATCCTCCTGAAAAAGGAAAAAGCTTGAGGACGCTTCGCTGTTTGTTTGTTGGAGACTTTTTCAATTCCCCCCAGAATTCTTACCCTTGCGGCTCAAATCCAAACTCGATAAGTTCTCGAATCGCTTGGAAATATCGACGATCGAAGCCGGGCTTTTACAGAGACTGAGAAAGTTTTTCCGCCGAGCGGGGCGATCGGGTGTGAAAATTTTTGAGGGCGATCGAATAGTATGATGGCTCCATAAAGCTGCATGAAATCGTCCTCAATCTACCTCGCGCGCGTCGTGATTGTTTTGACGTCGCCGCACGTGAATTGTGTCAAAACTCCAAGTCCAAACGCCATTTGTGTTTGATAGAGTGGAGCGCTCTCGGGAGGGAAGCATGGTGCGTTTATCGATGGCTGTCTGGGTTGCGGGAGTGGCGATCGCCCATTCTTATCCCCTGTTGGCGCAAATCGTTCCCGACAGTACGCTGCCGGAAAATTCGATCGTCAATATTGAAGGAGAACTGCAACGCATCACCGGGGGAACCACTGCCGGGGGCAACTTATTTCACAGTTTCGAGCAATTTAACGTCCGAACCGGGGAAACGGCTCGATTTGAAGCCTTCTCAACGATCGATAATATTATTACCCGCGTGACTGGAGGACAACTCTCCCATATCGATGGGTTAATTGAGAGCAACGGAACGGCCAATTTATTTCTCCTCAATCCCCAAGGTATTCTCTTCGGTGCCAACGCGCAATTGGATGTGGGGGGTTCCTTTGTTGCAACCAGTGCCAGTTCGATCGCCTTTGCCGATGGCAGTGAGTTTATCGCCACTCCCGATGGAGAAACGGTCCCCTTACTGACCGTAAGCGTTCCGGTGGGATTGCAGTTCAACTCACCCAATCTCGGGGGAATTTCCGTCTCTGGCCCGGAGTTAATCGTCCCCAGCCGAGAAACACTTGCCTTCATCGGATCGGACATCAGCATTTCTGCGGCGAGGCTGGTTGCGGGGGGTCGATCGTTCGAGGATACGCAAACCACGCCAGCCGGACGTATCGAACTGGGCAGCATTCGGGAAGGAAGCGTTAATTTTACCCCAGGCGATCGCGGTTTGAGTTTCGATTATGCCAGTGGGTCTGAGTTTGGCAACATTCAACTCATCGAGCAAACGAGTCTCGATCTCACCGGAATTACAGGGGGCGACATCCAAATGGTGGCGCGGAATTTACAAATTAATAACTCCCTAGCATTAACGGTTACTTTGGGTTCGCAACCGGGAGGAGATATTACCGTTCGCGCCACCGAATCTGCGGAAATCGTGGGGACGGGGGATTTTTCCTTGGCGCTGCCAGACTTGACAGCCGATCCGAGTAGCCGGACTGTTCCTCTGTCAGGGTTACTTAATTTTACCTTCGGTGCGGGAAATGCCGGCGCGATCGTCGTTGAAACCCCGCAACTCATCGCTCGTAATAACGCCTCGATTCTGAGCGGCATGCAGGGAGAGAGTACTGGTAATGCTGGAGCATTAACGATTGAGGCTTCAGAGCGAGTTGAAGTGGCATCTTCCCTCGTGGGCAGCGTCACTGGGGGCAATACCACTGGAGAGGCAGGTGCGGTTATCCTTTCAACACCTCAGTTGCTGTTACGGGATAACGGATTGCTCTTAAGCGCGACATTCGGTCCCAGTCAAGGTGGAGATATCGCCGTCGAGGCGGACGAAATCCAACTCATTCGCGCCGAACCGATTTTACTCAATCCCTTCATCACCTTGGGTACGGGGATTTCTTCGTCCGCCATTGAGGATGGAGACGGGGGAGATGTGACGATCGACACGGGCACCCTCGAGTTAAGAGACGGCGCCCTCATCACCACCGGTGCCATTGGTTCGGGTTCCGCCGGAAGTGTAACCGTCAATGCTTCGGAGGGGGTGGAGTTACGCGGTGCTAATACAGTGAGTGCCACAGACGAGTTGGGTATTATTTTTAATACTGCAATTACCGTTGGGACAATTACCAGAGGAGACTCTGGCGATTTAAGGGTGAACACTCCTCGGCTGATTTTGCGAGATGGTGCTTTTATTGCGGCCAATACTTTCGGTGAAGGTGCCGGTGGCACGATCGACATCGCAGCCGATGTGGTGGAATTGAGTGGGATAGCCGCCGATAGCGAGCTTCCAACAAATATCTCCGCCAGCAGTTTTGGTTCATTTGGTGAAGGAGATGCAGGAAACCTAGTGATTCGTGCCGATCGAATTCAACTCGATCGCGGCGCAGAACTCGCAGCCACTACCACGGCTGGAGAACGAGGCAATATTACCCTCAACACCAATACCCTGCAAATGCACAACGGCAGCCAGATTTCGACCAATACCTTCGGTGAAGGTGCCGGTGGCACGATCGACATCGATGCCGATGTGGTGGAATTGAGCGGGATCGCTGCCGATAGCGAGATTCCAACAAATATCTCCGCCAGCAGTTTTGGTTCATTTGGTGAAGGAGATGCTGGAAACCTCGTGATTCGCGCCGATCGAATTCAACTCGATCGCGGCGCAGAACTCGCAGCCACCAGCACCGCTGGAGAAGGAGGTAACATCACCCTCAACACCGATACTCTGCAAATGCGTAACATCAGTCAGATTTCGACAAATACCTTCGGTGAAGGTGCCGGTGGCACGATTATCATTCATGCCAATGTGGTGGAACTGAGTGGAATCACCCCCGATGGCAAGACTCGGACAAATATCTCCGCCAGCAGCGTTGACTCAATGGATTCAGGGAGTTCGGGGCGTTCGGGAGATGCTGGAAACCTAGAGATTCGCGCCGATCGAATTCAACTCGATCGCGGTGCAGAACTCGCAGCCACCAGCACCGCTGGAGAAGGAGGCAATATCACCCTGAATGCCAATACCGTGCAAATGCGCAACGGCAGCCGAATCTCAACTGATGCCACACAAACAGCAACCGGCGGTAACATCAATATCGATACCGATACCCTGCAAATGCATAACATCAGCCAGATTTCGACCAATACCTTCGGTGAGGGTGCCGGTGGCACGATTATCATTCATGCCGATGTGGTGGAACTCAGTGGAATCACCCCCGATGGCAAGACTCGGACAAATATCTCCGCCAGCAGTGTCAGCTCAATGGATTCGGAGAGTTTGGGAGATGCAGGAAATCTAGTGATTCGTGCCGATCGAATTCAACTCGATCGCGGTGCAGAACTCGCAGCCACCAGCACGGCTGGAGAACGAGGCAATATCACCCTGAATGCCAATACCGTGCAAATGCGCAACGGCAGCCGAATCTCAACTGATGCCACACAAACAGCAACCGGCGGTAACATCAATATCGATACCGATACCCTCGTCGCCTTAGAAAACAGCGACATTACAGCAAACGCTCAAGATAGTTCTGGCGGTCGAGTGCGGATTGCGGCGCAAGGAATCTTCGGCACGGAATTTCGAGAAGAACCCACCCCAAATAGCGATATTACGGCGAATTCGATTCGGGGAGAGGATGGTACGGTCATCATTCAAACCCCCAACATCCAACCGGGCCAAGGTCTGGTCGATTTGACCTCAAATCCCCTCGATCCGGATACCACGCTAGCCCGAAGTTGCCTGACCCCAAGTTCCCGGCAGCGAGGGCGTTTTGCGATCGTCGGTGCCGGTGGTTTGCCCCCCAGTCCGGATGCTCCGAGCAATTTACCCTTCCCGACGTATCAGATTCCCGCACGAACCGAAGCCAATCTTTCTCCAGAAGAATCGATCGCCTCGGAAGAAATTGATAAAAAGATAGAACCGATTGTCGAAGCCGATGGGATTTTTCAACTCGAAGACGATCGCTTTGTTTTAGGTTCTCTGTGTGGGTGAGCTGTTTTGGGAATGGGAAATGGGGTGCGGGGTGTAGGGTGTAGGGAAGACTGTCGCAACTGACCTATTGTCCATTTTCCATTACACTCCTCCTGTGCTTCCTCGACTTCCTCTGCCTTCCCTGCCACCTCTGCGGTAAACTAAATCCGTGGTATCTGGGAGCGAGGCGATGGGAAATCGCAGCTTGCAACGGGTTTTTTCCCTAGGGGTCATTAGTTTCTGCTTCGGCAGTGGTATTGCCTATATCAATAGCCTTCCACCGCCGAATATCGAGTCATCGAGTTTGCCAACTGCCAATCCTCAAACCCCAAATCTCCAAACCCGCAGTCTGCAAACCCCCAGTCTGCAAACTGCCAATCCCCAACCCCAACCACCGATCGCATCTGCGGTTGCACCAACCACACCAGAACCCCCTCAAACGGCGATCGCATCTCCAGTCCCCACTGCTACAACACCAACTCCTGCCGCATCACCAACGCCGCCACTCCAGACGATAGAATCTCAACCGACATCTCAACTTACAACAGCCCAACCAATACCACCCCAAAAGATCGAACCTCTCCCCGAATCCGTTGTCATCAAAGCCGTGGGAGATATCGTCCCGGCAACGAATTTTCCCAACAATCGATTGCCGGCAGATCCGAACCAAGTCCTCCCCACGGAAGTACGAGGTTATTTAGAACGAGCAGATATCGTATTCGGCAATTTTGAAAGCAGCTTAACCAACCATCCCTTCAGTACGAAGAATGTGGGTAGCGGGCGGGTCTTTGCCTTTAGAACCCCCCCGGAATATGCCAAGATTTTTGGCGATGCGGGGTTCGACGTGATGAATATTGCCAATAACCACGCCATGGATTTTGGGGCGGTGGGATTGCAAGATACCGTCGATAATCTCGGGCAATTTGGCATCGAAACCGTCGGGCACAAGAACCAAATTTTATACGAAGAAGTTCAAGGTCTAAAAGTCGCTTTTCTTGGTTTTTGTCCCTACGATTATTATAATTCCGTTAACGATTTAAATACCGCCAAGTCGCTCATTGAAGAAGCCACGAATAATGCGGAAATCGTCGTTGTTTCTATGCACGCAGGGGCAGAAGGAACCCCAGCGATGCACGTTCGCGATCGCCAAGAATTCTTCTATGGAGAAAATCGCGGCAATCCCGTGAAATTTGCACGCATGGCGATCGATTCTGGGGCAGATTTAATCCTCGGACATAGCCCCCACGTTCCCAGGGCAATGGAACTATATCAGGGTAAACTCATTGCCTATTCTCTCGGTAATTTTATGGGATATCGAACCCTTTCAACTTCCGCACAAGCAGGGTATTCGATGATTCTGGAAGTAAAGATGAATCCGACGGGAGATTTTACCGGCGGGCGAATCATTCCAGTGCATATGGACAGTACGGGAATTCCCTACATCGACCAATATTTTCGCACCATTGGTTTGGTTCGCTATCTCACTCAAAAAGATTTTCCCGATACGCCGATTACCTTCAACAATCGAGGTGAAATTATCTTTAAAGATTTGCCAAATGAATCATAAGCGATCGCATTTGTCAATCATTGGAATGTTAGCCATCAGCATTCAGCGATTAGACCTTCTAGAGGTTCGAAAATCACCAACAAAATCCAAATCGATCGCCTAAATTTAACGTGAAGTGCGGGTTAAGCAGAGTAACGGTAATGCCCAGTGGGACAAAAATTCCACGATTGGAGGTGTATGGAAAAGAGCGATTCGAGCTTCTTGAGATGAAGGTGAACGATTGGAAACTCAAATTCGGATTCATCATCATCGACGATGATGCTTTTCTATTCCCCACACCCCACACCCTACACCCCACACCCCACCCTTACCGGTAACTGTTTTATCCCGAACTGACGTTAAATGTAACATTAAGCACAACTTTTACATTTGCACTTGATTCATAATTTAGTGTTTTGGATAAATCTCGCATCCACAATTTGCGAGAAATCGATCGCCATGAAAAGTCCTCAAAAAATGGTAACCAGAACGTTATTTTTTGGCGATCTATTTTGGACTTTTTTTGGGCAATAGGGATGCATCTTCAGCCTTGCAAGCACTGAGTAATTTTCAGTTTCTCACCTTTTCAACCTTAAAAAGAGAATGCCAGGACTTATATCAAGACTGACGAATCAGCATCACATTCACGTCAACGTTTCCCCCCAAATCTTTGCCGAAAACATTCGCCACATCCGCGATCGCATCTTGCCCGCCCAACTCTGCGTGGTGATGAAAGCCAACGCCTACGGTCACGGATTGGCAGCCCTCGCCCCCACGGCAGTCGAAGCCGGGGCAGACTATATCGGCATTTGCACCAACCCCGAAGCGGCAATCGTCCGGGATTTGGGATTGAATGTAAAATTGATGCGATTGCGGATGGGATTTCCCGCAGAATTTGAAGAGTCGATCGATCGCCTGGACATCGAAGAACAAGTGGGCACCCCAGAAGCCGCCGAATACCTGTCCCAGGCTGGTGTCAAACGGGGCAAAAAAATCCCCGTCCATCTCAATATCGATACCGGCATGGGCCGCAGCGGTTTTTTAAGCGCCGAGAAAGAAAGCCTCAAGCGCATCTGCCACCTTCCCGGCCTCGACATCGTCGGCATCATGACTCACTTCGCCACGGCCGACGGGCAAGATTTGGCGTTCACCCAGCAGCAACTCGATGAATTCTACGCCCTGCGCTACGCTCTCGCCGACGACTTGCCCGAAACCGTTCTGACCCACACCCACAACAGCGCGGCCACCGTTCGCCTCGATGGCAAACGCAACAACCTAGTGCGGGTAGGGGCCGCCTGTTACGGCGTGCGTACCTCCCAGGACTTCGAGAACCCCCCAGAACTCAAGCCGGTGATGTCGGTAAAAACCAAAGTGGCCCAAGTGCGGGAAATCCCAGCCGGACGCACCATCGGCTACGGCAGTTTGTTTACGACCGCGCGCCCCAGCCGCATTGCCTCCTTACCCGTAGGATTTGGCGAAGGCTATCCTCGATCGCTATTTAATAAAGGGATCGTCCTCATTCGCGGCTATCGCTGTCCCGTGGTGGGGCGGGTTTCGCTGAATATCACCACCGTGGACGTGACCGATGTGCCTGAAGAGGTGACCTGGGGCGACGAAGCCGTACTCGTCGGTTCTCAAGGCGGCGAAGAAGTGACCTTTGAAGAACTCGCCGATAAATTTCAAAGCGTCCACACCGAAATTAACTTGATGGCCGGGTTTATGAATCAAATTAGCTACGAAGCGAATTAACGAATTCGGAATTCGGAGTTCGGAGAGGGGTGATGGGGTGACAAGGAGGAATTTAGCTCCTGTTTCGCCCATTTCTCCCCCTGCCTCCCCTGCTGACAGGTGTAATTTTTTGACAATTGGGCAATTTCTGATTGTGACGGCAACGAAAACTCAAGGGTTCGGCGATTGCCAGCTTCCCCAGCTCAAATCCACCCGAAAGTTAAAAACCGACACTTGTCAGTGCCTCCCCGGGCTCCCCTACCCCAAAATTCTCACAGCTCGATCTCCATGCCATCAATCCCAAATTCCCAATCGACCGGATTGACTTCAAGGTCGCGACGACGAGCGATTTCGAGTTCTTTTGCGTAAACTTTGCGGGTTTGGCTGGCGACGGTAGCAATTTGTTCGTCCGAGGCGATCGGATCGTGGTGGACGAAAATGACTCGTTTGACCGCTTCTCGCATGGCAATTTCCAGACCGATCGCCGCCGAACCGTGACCCCAGTTTACCTTTTCCACGGATTCGAGTAACGTATATTGAGCGTCGAGTACCATCAAATCTACATTCTGATACAACGGCAAATCCGGGCCGAGTTCCTGGCGGGAAACGCGGGTAATTTCTGTATCGACGCAGTGGGAAAAGACTTTGCCCTCGCATTCGAATCGATAGCCCCAGCAGGGTTGAGGATGATCTAATTGATAGGGGGTCACGATCGTATCGTTGAAAGCGAGCGGTTTTCTGGGTTCGATCTGATGGTACTTAAGCTGTGCTTCAATTAAATCCAGGGTAACGGGAAAATAAGGGTGTTGAAATAAGGTTTGAAAAACGGCAGGCAAGTCCGGTTGCACGGCATAGACGTGAATTACGTTACCGGGAATATAGAGAGGAACGAAAAACGGCAACCCCGACAGATGGTCCCAGTGAAAGTGGGTAAACAACAGGTGAATTTCTCCTTCACCCCGACCGCAATCGCCCTTCATCAGTTCGTAGCCAAGCAACCGCAATCCCGTACCACCATCGATAATCAGTTGCTGCTGGGGCGTTTTCACTTCCACGCACAGGGTATTCCCTCCAAATCCCCCCAAACGATCGGGCGGCAGTTCCGCTAGAAATCGGTCGACATCGGAGACGTCTTGATAGCCGCGATCGAAAAAATCGTGGAATAAACCCCTCACTTTTGCGCTAATGGTGTCGGGGGTTGGCGGTGCGGGCAAAGAACCGCGCGTTCCCCAAAGTTTTACTCGCATAGCTGTCAGTCGATCGAACGTTCCCGGAATGTAGCAATTCTAGCGCGATCGATAGCAATGACTGGTAATCGCAAGGACAATTGAATATTGAATGCAGAATTCGGAGTTTGGCATTCGCGGTTGTCTTTTTTTGTTAAGCTAACGTGCGCTGAAATGGGTATGCGATCGACTAATTTCAAGCCCAATCGCTCTCTCTAGTGCAGCGCGGCAGAAAAGTGCAGCGCGGCAGAAATAAGTACCCAGTTCTCAACCGCCCAAAGCGATGCATCGTAGGCATTTTTAATTTTGCGAAAAGTGAGCGGTGTCGGTTTCCGTCCCGTTCAACTTTTCAAGACGCATTTTTAATTCTGCGTAGCAGTACTAGCCATCTCCCCATCTCTCCTTCATCCCCAAATTCCCTCGAGTCGATCGCGTACGTCCAAAAAATCGCTAAACTCGATGTAGGGTTTTTGCCGCTCGTCGAGATACTGACACAGGCGAGAGCGAGCGAAAATCGTTGGGGCCGCCATTGCCATGTTCAAATCCGTCACCGAATCCCCAATGGCGACCCAATCTTCAACTTCATACTGTTCGATGGCTTTCACCTTATCCACCATCTCCGTTTCTCCTTCAAAGTCCGAGTAAACCCGCAAGTACTCGCCACTCGCATCGATATCGGCTGCGTGGATTGCCATCGTTCGCGACTTCAAATCTCCCAAGACCGCTTCTACCATCCCCCGCAACCCACCAGAAACTACCACGAACGGAACCTCATGGCGATCGAGAAAATCGAGCAACTCCACGAGTCCCGGACGCATCGGCTGGGTACGGGTAAACTCCAAAATTGCCGGGTACTCTCGCGAAGGAATCGCCGCCATCATCCGCCGCACCCCTTCGTGTAATGTCATCCGCAATGCGTAAATTTCGGGTAACAGTTGCGCCGAACGTTCCGGGGCAAATCGAGTCAGCATGGCAACGAAGGTTTCTTCGAGGGTAATCGTGCCATCAAAATCGCAAAAAACAGCTCGCTTCACGGAGTTTCGTCAAAAAAATAGAGGACTGAACTTAATTTAAGCCAAATTGGGAAATCTTTTTGTCAGTCAACCAGCTTGTAACCTCTGGGTAAGGACAGCATCGAACAGATGCAATGAGGAGGATAATAATTACGCGCCCATTAAAAATTCTCAATATTTACGGATTCAAGAGTTATAGCAGTTCGCCCTGGTATAATTCCACATTTTCAGTTATGGGTAATGGAAAAAACCTATTTTTTTTGTCATGTAAATAAACCAGCACGAAGCGCTATATTAGACATCTGGTGGAAATCAAAAATCAGCTCGATATTTATGCCGAAGTCATAAATATATTCTCTCTTTTCCACCAGATGTATATTCAGTAAACCGATTTCAATCGTAGTGGTAAATGGCAGTATTTTTGAAGAGGTAACCTCCGCATTTTATTATTGTCAGTACGTCCATCGTGAATGGTTAATGTCAAGGGGATCTATCTATGTTGCTGGGGCAGATTCTTAATGCCCGTACATGAGTTTAAGCCGCTCTCGAACTGACGTTAACAGGGTAAAGGGTTTTCCATTCGGGAAACTGACGGCCGAGGAGTTGGCTCAGTTCCTCAGTTTGTTGTTGTTGCATGGGTCGCAGGTAATCTCGGGTCGGTTCGAGCATCGTCAGATCGCGTTCGACCGGTCGAGAAATCGCATCGCGCATATTTTGACGCAGGGATTCGGGAAACAGCTTTTTCATGCCATTCCACAGAGGCGTTCCCCGCAAATGGGAGAAGAGACCCGACCCCACTGTTTTTTGAATTTTTTTGGGCGAAACGTTATCTCGACGATTTAGCTTTTCAGGGACAAACGATGCATCAACTTCTAACCATTTGAAGATACTTTGTAGAGTTTCAACGGTATTGTCGGTCAGTTCTTCAACGGTAATTGCCATGACGCGATCGCGCCCGAAAATGTCGATGTAAGGCTTCAGCTGCATGGCGTAGTTGCTGACATCGGTAAAATGCTTCATGGTTTGAATGGCACTGAGCATATCGCGACCTTCACCAGACCACTGTACGTCCCACCAATAATGGCTGATGGTTCGATCGACTGGATCGCGCATCAGATAAAGAATGCGAGCCTCTGGGTTAAATTGGGCAATTTTTTCGGCAACGCCAGTATAGTGAGGAATCCAAGAATAATGTTGCGATGCTTCTCCCAAAATTGATTCGGTTTCAGCGGCCTCAAAAAGGCTCAGATACCAATCTTCTCCTTTCGACCAATTCATCTCTTCAACAAAATACCGGGGTTCTTTGAGCGGTCTTTTGCTCATAAAGATGTCGGGATGTTCGTCAAGATAGTTGTAGAGGGTGTTGGAGCCAGACTTCATTGAGCCGACCATAAATAGGTTCGGGATTTTTCTTTTTTCCACGACTTTAATTTGAGTAACGATTAGATTTTGCCTAGACGTTCGAGAGCTATAGCGTGTCATCAGTTCAATCTAGAAGCCCTTGAGGACAAGGATTCGATCGCATTAAAAATATTTCTAAAAGCGAGAACCCATACGCACTCAAGAGTGTAGGGCGAACGAATGACAGACCCTAGTGCAGCCCGATAGGAATAACGACTCAGCTCGCTCGGTTCGCTAAAATTTATTCAACTTCAGATTCAGCTCGATCTTTGAGTGTCGAACAACTCCTGCCATCGTGCACTAGTACTCTTCCACTCATTACTGTTGTAGCCGATAGAAACGGAAAAAGACATTATCGATCGGTAGAATTTCCACCCGATCGAACCCAGCTTCTCGGGCATAGCGCCGCAGGGTTTGCGATCGCATCACCGTTCCCGTTCCCCCACAGTGACATTGGGCCCCATCGGCCATCCCCACCGGCAGGCAGTGGAGAACGCTCCAGCCGTACATCATCCATTCCACATCATTGCCTCTGGCGGTGAAGGTATCCCCCACTCGTTCGTCGGCAACCAGCACCGTTCCGTTTTTGCCAGCGAGGTGACGCATCGTGGTCAGTGCCCCCACGGGGTTACCCATATCGTGGATGCACTCAAACGCCATCACTAAGTCGTATTGTCCCGCTAGGGAGAAATCCGCTGCATCGCGTTGTTGAATGCGCACGCGATCGCTCAATCCGGCATCTCGGACGTTCTGACGCGCTAATTCCACCGAGGCAGCATCGAGATCGTAGCCATCTACTCGTACGTTCGGGTAAGCCTGCGCCAAACCGATACTCGACCAGCCGCCACCGCAGCCGATATCAGCCACCCGGGCTGGGGGATTGGCTTGCAATCGGGCACAAACATCCGGCATTGCCGGAATCCATTTCGACCCCAACTCTTGAAGGAACATCGGACGGTTAATCCCTGCTTGTCCCTCGCGAAAATCGGCACCGTATTCGCGAAAAGGAACCCCTCCTCCCTGGCGATAAGCTCTCAAGACGGCATCGATGGGCCGCGTTACCCCCACCAGCAGGCGAGAGATCGGTGCGAGGTAGTCTAAGCTGTCGATATCGAGTAAGACTTCTGCATGTCCGACGGGCAACCCAAACCGACGCTCGATCGAATCGGCACTTTCGTTTTCCACTTCCAGGATGCCGGAAACGGTTTGCTGTTCGAGCCATTCCCGTACGTACCGTTCGTGGGTGCGGGTGGCATTGGCCAGTTCGAGGGAAGTCAGCCAACCGCGCTCGGCTAAAACTTGATAGAATCCCAGACGATCGCCAATATACAGGGTAAAAATATCAAAAACCCCAGCCGTCGATCGCAGCAGTCGCTCGACCAATGCTTCTTTTTCGGCGATGGCAATATCGGTCGATTCGATGGAAATCGTCATCGGGTAATCCTCCTGAATGCAAACGTTGCGGCTTGTTTGCCGTTCTTCATCTAAGATATTGCGAGATATTGCGGGTGTCGTTACAGCAAATCTCAGGACTTTGGGATACCTCTATCTCTGGAAATCTCAGCCATCGGAGTCAATGGACAATGGACAATTGACAATGAATCAGTTGCGACAATAAACCCCATCAGGAGCGTCCGAAGCGTCACCCCATACCCGCCTCACCGCGTCACTCGCTTTCAACAGGCTGGTAGAGAATCCGTTTCCCGTTTCGTTTTCCCGAGTCTTTCCAACCGCGCTTGACGAGTTCTCCAATGCGATTGAGGGTGGTAATGTACGAGGGAGAACACCCTAAAATGAGGGCGAGTTCTTTGGCCGTTTTTAATTCCGTTGAATGACGGCTCGATCTCCCTTTTGAGGGGGAAAGTACTCCCTCAGATTGGCGTTGCGACTTCCCTGGCTGGAGAGTGGTACTTTCGTTTGATGTTCGATCTCCTTGACGAGCGACTTGACGGGAGATTTCATCGTGAAGAATGGTTTCGATGCGTCCGTGAAAATGTCGAGCGAGATAGGAATCTAAGTTTTTTTCGACAATTTCTCCAACGCGCTCGTTAATATACTGATGTAGGGGGTGACTCGGATCGAAATCGCGACTTTTCCGATCGCGCCTCTCAATTTTTGAAGTTTCTTGAAGTTGAGAAACTTGGGAAGAACTCCGAAGAATATCTTGAATGTTGAGATCGAGATAGCGATCGATTACAGCGTTTAAAAGTTCGCTCTCAGTCATTTCTCCATCAGACCAGTTTGCTTGCAAGAGCTGCCACTTTTCGTAGCTAATTTGAAAGCAAACTTGAATTCGATCGACTTTTTCAGTTGAACTCATAGAGAGAAATCACTCACAGGCCGAGCGCGGACGATTTTCGACTTCATGACGAGCGACAAGACGTGGAGAGGGCTTTGGCTCGCATGGATATCACTTTAATTATATCTTCAGATGAAGACTTTGAGGTTCTTCTCGAATGAATTTAATGCAATTATTGCAACTTATTTTTAATAGTTCGGGATGGTAAAAACAGAGGTTCGTCTGACTGCATCGATGATGAATCTGGTCTATTGAGTTGCGATCGAGAATCATCGTTTTCACTTCGATCGAAAGCTCGATCGAATGATTATTGAGAATCTGTTTAAATAATTTTGGACTGGATGTGTGGCGATCGCGAGACCTCCTGCGCGAGGGGTTCTGCTAGCTCGGAAACGGACGGGAACGGAAACCCGACACCCGATGTATCGCGATAGTCACCAGTTGTCATTAATGGTGTTGGCGAGCTGGGGGAGAAAGATACTGGTGGGATCTTCAACGATCCGCGCTGTGAATGAATACAGCCATAGACACTGATGTCAGGAAACGGAAATAGGAAATCTGTTCGCCCCACTTAACGGGCGAATTCTCAAAACGTTTCACGTTGCGTTATTCGCGGTGACGTACATCCCAGGCGATCGGTTGTAGAGAGGGGTGTGGAGAAAGCCCGATCGAGGGAAGGGGCAGGGGAGCTATCACATCTTATCCCCTGCCCGATAAAGTTAGCCAGCCAAACTCTCACAACTGAGCGGAACCAAATCCCCTTGCTGGGTCAAGCCTAATAACATCGGTTCTTCTGGAGATATAAGTTTTCCGCTGAGGACGCAGCGTTCCTCTTTTTGGGCGATCGCGTTCATGCTCGCGCGAATATCGGCGCGGGAAAATTGGGGCTTGTACTCTCCGGACTTGTACTGAACGTAATTCCATAGGATATCTCGAACCAGAGCCTGATATCCCCGATCTCCGGATAGTGCTTTGAGTCTATCCTTGAGTTCGCGTTCCAAACGAATGCTCGTGACCTCCATATCCGTCGTTGAAGTCCGAGGGCGGGTCGTCGCGTGCATAATTTTTTCCTCTAAATTTGTGGACATGGTTGTAATATTAGTGTAGTATACCTAAAGTAAGATGTACACATTTAACCAACTAACTTCAGGTGAAACGCTCTTCTTTCAATACCAACGCCACTACCGACCTCCCTAATGCCGCAAATTCAATCGAATCGGCTAAATTAGGGACGTGGGCGTATGAGAGTGAAGATTGCCGATCGCTTGCAGTGGTCGAGACTTTTGCCCCCGTAGAACGCATTTTTATTCCGGAAACAGTCGATCGAACAAAACTGTGTAAAGAATCGAGTCAAGACTCGGGAGTGGCAATTGGGGAGCATCGAGGTTATAGAAATAATCGGCTGAATCTTCAGCCCAATCGTTATCGAAGCAGCGGATGGGACCGGCATAAAACGGCCGCCCCCCAATAAAAGTCAAAATCAGAAATCCTGTTTGACCCCCGCTTCGACATCATGCAAGCGGGGGTTGCCATATTAAGGAGTCGAACGGTGACGAGTATAACGGACATTTTGAGGCAATCGGTGGTGGTTTTCTCGCAAAACTACTTACCCATCAGCCGCATCAACGTCAAGCGAGCGATTGCCCTGTTGGTAACCGGCAAAGCCGAACCTTTAGAGCTAGCCTCTAGCCCTCGGGGTTGGCACGTCAGTTCTCCTAGCATCGTGCTGTGGGTTCCCGAACACATCCGCCTGAAAATGACGGGAACCGAGCGAATTTGGAAAATACCACCGGTAAACCGACGAGAAGTGCTGCGGCGGGATAACCACACCTGCCAATATTGCGGCAGTCGCAAACAGCTCACCCTCGACCACGTTTTACCCAAATCCAAAGGGGGAACGCATACCTGGGATAACGTGGTAACCGCCTGTAGCCCGTGTAATTCCCGAAAAGGCGATCGCACCCTCCTCGAAGCGGGTATGGTCCTCAAAACCAAACCCAAAGCTCCCATGCATCCGGCGGTTGCATTTGCTGAAGAATTTTGGCGACAACAGCAGTTCAACAGTTGGGGGACTCAGAACTAAACCGATCGCCAATCGGTTCTGGCGCATCTAAAAATGCATATTTTTTCCAAGGAATGCGTATGTTTTAGATAGAAGGGAAATCCTTCTGGGAATCGATCGCATCTGAAGGTCGATCGATTCCAACGTGCTATGCCCCCAGTTCTACGATCGATATCTTGTGAAAATCCCAGCCATGCTGAAGTTTACTTACACCGAAACGGATGTGCAACTGGAGCGTCTGAAGACTTCCCCAGAGGAACTGGTGGCACAGCGCGTTACCCTCGCCATGCGGGTCGGACGAGGCATTTGCGTCGAACCCACTCAAGCATCCTTCTTGCTCCCCAAGCAAGCCTCGGGTCTGGTGGAGTTAGAAGCTCAAATCTGTCGCGAACCGCATCAAGAGATTTCTCTATGCGTTGCCGATGCTGATTTCATGGAAGTCAGCCTGCGCGGAACGTGGATTGCCCAAAACGCTCAAACCTGCGAAGGGGTTTTTGTCAGTGCCATGTCACCAGGGTGCGAAACCCTACTGCTTCAACTTTGGCAAGCCGCTCGCAGCGATGCATCTTGTCTGAGAGAGTAGGGTCTGGGGTATGGGGTGTAGGGAGTGGGGGAGGCTTGGGTAGCTCAAATATCCCCTCTCCCTTGTCCCCTTGTCCCCTTGTCCCCTTGTCACCATCACCCCACCTCCGGTTGCCTTCCTCGGAGCCAATAGGCGGTGATACTTCTTTGAGCACCGAGGGACTTCGACCCGCGCTGCTCGAAAATAAATTGTTCGCGCAATCTCTCATAAACCGTTGAGGTGACTTGAATTTGACCGGGAACGCCCGTCGATTCCATCAAACTAGCCAGATTAACCGTTTCGCCCCACAAATCGTAGATAAACTTGCTGCGACCCATGTTACCCGCAATTGCTCCGGCAACCACCGGACCGGCGTGAATGCCAATCCGCAATGAAAAGACGCGACCGATAGCGGGGGCTAACTCGGTCATGGCAACTTGCATCTCGAGCGCCATGTGAGCCACTCTCTCAAGCGGCAAATGCCCGACAATGGTCTCGGTGAGTTCTGAATGGGGCATCGGCAAGCCTCCAGCCACCATGTATGCATCGCCAATGGTTTTAATTCGCTCTAGGCCTTGGCGTTGGGCGATTTCGTCAAATCGAGAGAAAATACGATCGAGAATCGCTAATTGCTCTTGGGGGGTTTTGCGAGCGGCAAATTCGGTAAAGCCGCTAATATCTGCAAACAAAATACTCACATCATCAAATTCTTCGGCGATCGTCCCTTCTCCCTGTTGCAGTCGCCGCGCGATCCGGGCCGGTAAAATACTCAGCAAAAGCTGTTCGTTACGATCCTTGTGAAATTTGAGAGCTTCTTGGGAAATTTTTTGCACGGTAACGTCGGTCACCGTTCCCTCGTAGTACAAGAGCTTTCCCGTCGCATCGCGCACGGCTCGGGCATTTTCCGAAATCCAAATGGTTTGTCCGTTTTTTTTATAGACTAACGATTCAAAATCTGAGAGCGTATCTCGATATTCGAGTTGGTCTCTCAATTCTTGCCAGCGATCGGGTTGAGCGTAAAGCCCGGAAATATTTGGAACTTTTTCGACTAAGTCTTCGAGGGAATCGTACCCGAATAACCGAGCTAGGGCAACGTTCGCACTGAGCAAGCGTCCGGATGGATTGGCTTGAAAAATACCTTCGATCGAGTGATTAACGAGATTATTGTATCTTTTTTCTGCCAGAACGAGGGCTTCGTAGGTTCGCTTGCGTTCGTCAATTTCTGCTTGCAAGCGGCGGGTGTACTGGGTAAGTTCTTTGTTTTTTTGTTGCAGTTTTTTTTGCAGGTTGCAAATGGTCAGTTGATTCTCGATCCGGGCGATGACTTCTTCGACCTGAAAGGGCTTGGTAATATAGTCGACTCCCCCAGATTTGAAGGCTTTAACCTTATCAAAAGCCTGTTCTAAGACGCTGACGAAAATGACGGGAATTTCACGAGTGAGCTTGGAGAGTTTGAGTTTTTTACAGACCTCATAACCATCCAAGTTGGGCATGAGAACATCGAGCAATATCAAATCTGGAGGAGAGTCTAATGCCGCATTGAGAGCTAATTTACCGGAAATTGCTCTTTGAACTTGGTAGCCTCGATCGAGCAATATTTCCGATAAATAGTGCAGGTTATTGGGCTTATCATCCACTAATAAAATTTTGGCTGGTTTTTCGCTCATGATTTCCGATCTAAGCATCTAGGTAGAAATTATTAACCGTTCAGTGCAACTTCACGATCCAAAACCTGACTCGAAAGGGAAAAAGGGAAAGGGTTAAGGGGGAGTTGATCTCCCAAGTCCCCAGTCCGGGACCAAGTTGCACATGACGTTATTAGCACTCTGAAATCGATCGAACTTTTTCAACTAAATCGGCAATCCGATCGAGCCGAAAATCTCGAGCTAAATCGCGCAAACAGGCGGCCAAACTGGATCGATCCGGAGGAATTTCATCGATCAGCTCGAAAACAAGTTTCTCGCGCACTTTACTGGCGGCTTCTTCGAGTCGTATCAGCCAGGATTCGGGCATTTCCCCCAACCCTTCGAGAATTGACCGGTCGCTGGGGTTGACTGAAGTCGTCTCCTGACTGACGGTGCTGGGGGATTCGGCTTCGTAAAGATAACGGACTCCCAAATACCGACTCACGATCTCAAAAATCGACGCTTCGCGAAACGGTTTATGCATAAAATCATCGGAACCGGCGGCGAGAATTTCCCCGCGTCGGTCTTCAAAAGCACTAGCAGTCAGGGCGATAATCGTCGTTCGATGACGGGGGGCGGTATCGGGATAGCGCTCGAGTTCCCGCTGGCGCACTCGAATTTGCCGAGTGGCTTCCAAGCCGCTCATCACTGGCATTCGGGTATCCATAAACATGAGATCGGGATGCCAGGACTCCCACAATTGCAACCCTTCGAGTCCCTGCTCGGCTTCGCGAATTTCAAATCCCACGGAACCGAGTAACTCCGCAAGCAGCAAACGATTTTCTCGACGATCGTCGACGATCGCAATTCGATAGGTTGCTCGATCTCCTTCGATACCGACGATCCGTCGGTTGAGGGGAGTCGTTTCTTCAGCACAATGGGCGTGGGAAACTTCGATATTAAATTCAAACGTACTGCCAACCCCGAGGGTGCTTGTCAGGGTAATGTCTCCCCCCATCAGACGTATGAATTGGCGAGTAATGGCCAAACCCAGTCCCGTCCCTTCTCCAGACTGCTTGCCGTTTTCCGTTTGGACGAAGGCTTCAAATAAGGTCTCCACATCTTCAGGCGCAATGCCGATACCGGTGTCCCGCACGCAAAAGACTAACTCGAACTCGCACTCATGGGTGGGCGGGGTATTTTCTCCCAGAGTCACGGTGACGGCGATATTGCCCGATCGAGTAAACTTGATCGCATTTCCGATCAAATTAATCAGACAGCCTCGAAGCTTTTGCTCGTCGGTGTTAATGTACTGGGGAACGTTTGCCGAAATCAGAAATAATAATGCAAGCTGTTTTTGCTGTGCCTCGATCTGAAACATTTCTTCGAGTCGATCGAGTAAATCGTAAATATTAAAACAACTTTCATTTAAAGAAATTTGACCGGCTTCAATTTTAGATAAGTCTAAGATATCGTTAATCAGTTCGAGTAAATGCTGGCTGCTGCGATGAATAATGCCGATATAGTCTCGCTGTTTGGTTGTGAGTTCGGTATCGCGCTCGAGCACTTGAGAAAATCCTAAAATCGCATTGAGCGGCGTCCGCAGTTCGTGACTCATATTTGCCAAAAACTGGCTCTTGGCTTGTGAGGCTGCTTGGGCGCGCTCTTCGGCTTTTTTGCGCTCTTGTATTTCCGTTTGTAGCACTTCATTTTGCAAAACGAGTTGTTTTTGCAATCTTTGAATTAGAATTTGATGCTCGATTCTCGCTAAAACTTCTTCGATTTGAAATGGCTTTGTGATATAGTCTACTCCTCCTAATTCAAACCCTTTGACTTTATCAAACACTTCATCCAAGGCGCTGAGAAAAATAATTGGAATATCGCGCGTCTTGGAATTTATTTTCAACTGTTCGCAGACTTGATATCCGTTCATATCCGGCATTTTAATATCGAGCAGAATCAAATCTGGTGGAGATGAGATCGCCGCTTTAATTGCCATTTCTCCTTTCACCACACCTCTAACTTTATACCCCTGTTTAGATAGTGTTTTCGATAAAACTTGCAAATTTTCAGGAGTATCATCGACAATCAAAATATTATTCTGTTTTTCCATGGTGCGATCGCCACCTGTTAACTTTGCTCGCTCGATTCAATAAAATCGACAATTTTATCGCAACGGAAGCTGGTCACCCAATCTTCGATAATTTTAGCCAGTGGGGCTTGTTCTTTGGGGACTTGTAAAAGCAGCTCGAAAATTTGCTCGTCGTCGATCTCCACGGCCGCCTGACGCAACCGAGCCAACCAGGTGGACGGCATCACCGATTTGAGTTCCTCTAAAGAGCGATCGTCACTCGATTCGTCTCGAACCGTTGGCGCTTCTTCCTCATAAAGGTAGCGCGCGCCCAAGTATTGAGCCATGGTGTCAAAAATAATATGTTCGGAAAAAGGCTTACGGGCGAAGTCATCGCAACCGGCTGCCAACACTCGCTGACGTTCCTCACCCAATACCGAAGCACTCAACGCTACGATGGTGGTTCGTTCCGAGGATGCGACACCGTTCTTGCGTTCTCGCTCTCGAATTTCTCGGGTGGCCTCGCAACCGTCCATCACCGGCATTCGTACGTCCATCCAAATAAAATCAGGCTGCCACTCTTCCCACACTTTGATGGCTTCGAAACCGTTACCGGCTCCGGAGACGTCAAATCCCATCGGGCGGAGTAACTTCATCAACAGGGTGCGATTATCGGGGCGATCGTCCACCACTAAAATGCGGTAGGTGGGTTGGTCTGGGGCGAGGGCGATCGCGTTCCGCACGGGTAGCTCGACGGGCAACTCGCTCCTCTGAACCGCCACCACGGGAATCGAAAACTCAAAGGTACTCCCCCGTCCCAACTCGCTGCTGACGGTAATATGACCTCCCATTAAGTGAACGAATTTTTGAGCGATGGGCAAGCCCAACCCCGTTCCTTCTTGGGTGTTTTTACCCGATTGGGTTTGGACGAACGCTTCAAAGAGACCCTCCAACTCCTCAGGTGCGATACCTGCCCCCGTATCCTGGAGAGAAAAATGAACGAAAGTGCGCCCTTCTTCCCGCCGTCCGTGGGTGACTTGTAGTTGAATGCTGCCTTTTTCCGTAAATTTAATCGCATTGCCCATCAAATTGATTAAAACTTGACGCAATTTGACTTTATCGGTTTTCACGTACTGAGGAACTTCCGCACTGTACATCGCATTTAGTTGTACCCCCTTATCCTCAGCTTTGAGCTCGAACATATCTTTGAGTTCGTCAAGCAAGCAGTACAGATCGAAATCGGTTTCGGAAAAGACGATCCGTCCGGCTTCAATTTTGGATAAGTCCAAGACGTTGTTAATCAACGTCAGTAGGTGTTGACCGCTGCGATTCATAATCTGAATGTTATCCCGCTGTTCTTCCCCAAGGGAGGAAGTGCGGGCCATCAGTTGGCAAAAGCCCAAAATCACGTTCAGGGGCGATCGCAATTCGTGGCTCATATTGGCCAAGAATTCGCTTTTGGCTTGATTGGCGACATCGGCCGCTTCTTTGGCTTGTTGCAGTTGGGCGGTTCGTTCGGCAACTTTTTGTTCGAGGGAAGCATTTAACTCTTCGAGTTCTCGATTAATTTTTTGTAGGGATTCATTTTGCTCGGCGAGTTGTTTATCTTGGGCATAACTGCGGAGGGCTTCGGTAACCGTTAAATTGAGATCGGGAACATCCCAAGGTTTGGAAATATACCGGTAGAGATTGGCATAGTTCACGGCATTTCCAACCGCTTCGGCATTCGCTTGTCCGGTGAGCAGAATTTTCAGCGTTTTGGGGTATCGATCTTGAATTTTAATTAATAGTTCGTCCCCCTTCATTTCTGGCATAATTTGGTCGGTAATGACCAGAGGAACTTCTATTTTATCTTCTTCAAACTCTTCGAGAATTTCAAGAGCTTCTTCGGCACTTTCGGCCAGTTCGATATTATATTCCGAACCAATTTGATAGGTTAACTGATCGCGCAGGCTCGTCAGCACCATCCGTTCGTCATCGACACAAATAATCGTAGGTTTATGCATCTTGCTCCTTCAATCCAGAGGCGATAACATCAATTAAGGTTTCTTCCTTCCAGGGTTTAGCCATATAGCGATAAAGATCTGCCATTTTTCGAGTCCGTTCGATAGCCGCTGCATCCGCTTGACCGGTTAATAAAATTGTCTTAATTTTGGGAAACTTTTGGTGAACGTGAATTAAGAGTTCGTCTCCTTTCATTCCCGGCATCAGCCAATCGGAAACGATAATTAACGTAGACACGCCATCTTCATTCAGTTCTGCTAAAACTTCGAGAGCTTCATCGGCACTTTGGGCGAGTTCGCACTGATATTCTTTACCAAAATGACGCTCGATTTGGTCTCGCAAACTGGTGAGAATTATCCGTTCGTCGTCCACACACAAAATTGCGGGTTTAGATGATTTCGACATAAGCTTAAAATTTATTCAGTTGAGATGAGTGTGGAGTTGGGAGTCCTCAAAAACCAGAGATTAAGAGTCTCTCGGTTCTGACGGTGACCGTTCGCTGGGTAGCCAGATACTGAACGTGGTTTGACCGGGAACACTGGCAACTTGAATCGCACCCTGATGTTTATCCACAATTTTTTGGATAATATCTAACCCCAAACCACTTCCTTCTCCAGCGGGTTTGGTCGTAAAAAACGGTTGAAATATTTTCGCTTGAATATCCGTCGGGATACCACAACCCGAATCGGTTAAACAAACTAAAACTCCGCGATCTTTTTGAGAAACAGAAATCTCTAATCTTCCTTGATTATTCATTGCCTGAATGGCATTATGAATGAGATTGGTCCAGACTTGATTGAGTTCTGAAGGATAGCAGAAGATGGGAGGAACATTGGTATAGTTTTTAATAACTTCTATACCTTGCTTGATTTGATTGTGGTAAATCGTCAGCACTACATCAATCCCATCCGTGACCTGTGCTTTTGTCATTTTACCGGAGTCGCCGGGATGGGCGTAAATTTTGAGAGCGAAGACAATTTTGGATGCTCGTTCGACGGCGAGCTTGATATTTTCGCTATTTTTATACTGAATCACTTGGCTGCGAGCAGCATCTAAAATCAATTCGAGATCGGAGTCGCCAAGGAGTTCCTCAAAGCGATCGAAATCGGCGGTCATCCCCAGTTGAACGAGTGTCGCCGCTAGGGCTTGGGGATTAGATGTTTCGATGCCCCGCGCTTCTAGGGCTTTAACGATCGCCCGTTTTCGTTTTCGTTCTTCTCGGAAGGATAGGGGTTCGCTTTGTTGGCAACTTAACTCTAACAGGGCGAAAAAGTCCGCTTGCCGCTGGGGGGAGATGGTTTGGAATAGCTGCGGCAGTTGGTGGAGGGAACTGTCTAGGGCTTGGGTAATATTTTCGATCGAGGCGCGAATTGCTCCCATCGGGGTGTTAATTTCGTGGGCGACCCCCGCAATCAGTTGCCCGAGGGAGGCCATTTTTTCCGATTGAATCAGTTCTTCCTGGGTCGCCTGGAGTTCCTGCAGCGTCCGTGCTAAGTCTTCATTTCGCTGCTGGAGTTCCTGTTCGGCTTGTTTGCGCTCGGTGATATCGTTGGAAATCGATAGCAAGCATTTCTCCCCCCTCAGCTCAATCTCATCGGCGGAGAGTAGGGCCGTTCGGACTTTCCCGGATTTGGTGCGAAACTCGAATTCGTAGTTGCGCACTTCAGTCTGTCTCGACAGGAGTTGAAACAGGTTGTGGCGATCTTCGGCATTGACCCATAGATTGAGATCTAATGCGGTACGCCCCATCACCTCTTCGGTGGTATATCCGGTAATCTCGCAGAAGGCTTCGTTGACTTCGATATGTTGTCCGTTTACCAAGGTAGTAATCGTAATCGGATTGGGACTCGAGCGAAAGGCTTTGGCAAATTTTTCTTCGGAACGGCGCAGGGCTTTTTGGGCGGAAACCCGCTCGCTCATATTCCGCGCCACCCAGATAACCGATCCCCCCAGCATGGGGGAAATATTAGCGCTAAACCAGGCGTCTTTATCTTCCATGGGAAGTCGATATTCGAACACCACCGTTTGCTGCGTCACTAACGCCCGTCGCACCATTCCAAACCAGATTTGACCCGTTTCGGAGTCAAAAAAATTGTTGATGGTTTGACTGATGATTTCTCCATAGGAGTCAGAACGCGCGGAATAGGTGGGAGCGACTTCGATATTCTCGATTTGGTGACCGCGAACGTCGAGGATCAGGACGATATCGGTCATCGCTTCGAAGATCGCTCGCATTTTGCTCTCGGAGGAGAGGAGCTGTTCTTCAACCAATTGGCGTTCGTGCCGTTCTTGTTGCAAGATCTCATCGCTTTGGGCGAGTCGGGCTTGTAGCTCCTCGGCGTGCTTCTGTTCTCGGGCGTATTCTCGGGCATTTTTGAGGGCAACCGCACCGCCATCGCACAAAAATTCGATCGCTTGCAGGCGGTCTGGGGTAAACGCACCCAAATCGAGGTCGTTCTCGAGATAAGCGATCGCTTCGAGTCGATCGCCGTCTCGGAGAGGAATGCAGGCGATGGAGTGAGTGGGGTGGGTTGGGAAGTCGACCGCATCGGTCTGGGTGAGGACATCGTCGAAGACGATCGCCTTGGCATCGCGAGCGACTTCTTGGATAATCGATCTCGGAAGTCGCTCTTCGATCTCCACCAGAGATCCGGGTTCGATGCGGACTCCATCATCTGTCGCTGAGGCCGCGACGTACCATCGACGATCGGTTTCAAGTAACAGATAGCTCGAACGCGCGCCGGTTCCATTGAGTAAAACCCGCACCAAAGAAGCGAGAACTCGATCGAGTGCGATTTCTCGAGAGATCTGCCGATAAGACTGCATTAGAGCGGTAAAATCGATCGTCGATGGGGTGTCACATTGACGATCGTCGCGGACAGTCCTGCGGGCATGGTTGGTATTGAGACCCATATTTTTCTGGGAGTTCAGTATCGGCTATGACAGAAAGTAGTTGCAATCGGCATGCAACACCAAGATAAGTACTAGGGTTATCGTACAAGTTCCGAGATTCAATGGTGAGGTGAAAGATACGGAAAGTTAACGATCGAGTCGATTGATGACCGGTTACGTTGCCCTAGATCTCGACCGTTGAATCCCGAACAAGGTCGAGTTGGGGTGAGGGGAAGTCCTCCCTGGGCTAGACCTTGTGCTGCGACGCAGAATTAAACATGCGTCTTGAAAATCAGAAATTTCAGACAACACAACTCACAACTTCAAGCTTGACGAAATACTAGGCGCCCAAACGGGTTAAAAGTTTAGGGGGAAAGCCAGAAGCCATTGATGACTTCGGCATAACAATTGATGAGACTGTTGATTTCTACCAGATGTCTCTTCCAAAAAAGCCCCTCTTCCGCCAGGGGAAAAGGGGTTGGGATACAAGTAGCTCGCCTGCACCATCGGTTCTCTAGGAAATCGGGGTGAGTTATCGAGTAAACTTCGGCTTCAATAACGCTTGAATTAACAACCATGCCGATCTCCATTCTCCGGGAGATTCTTGTCTGTCCCAACGACCGGGCCGACAGAATAAAAGTTCGATTAAGTGTCGCTCTCGATCGAGACTCAAGGGTTCAAACTCTAAAGTTAGAATGCGCCGTTCTTTTTCCAGTTTTAGAGCCTCAATTCTCGCCGGAATCACTAAGTTTTCTTCCATAATTTCTAGCTGAATCGGGATCGATGCAAAAGAGTCAATGGATGCATGACTCGGTAAGGAAGATGCATCTAAGATGACAGTCGCGCCCACTTCAGAGAGACTCTGGGTGACTCCCAACCAATCTCCTTTGGGCGTTTTCACCCGAATTCCATATTTGAGTTTAAAATCTAGATACGGACTGGCTTGGGGAACGTCGATACAACTCAAAATTGCCAGGCTAATTAGGAAGAGATTGTAGAAAGCCCAAAAGTTCCCTAAGGAATTGACAACGACACCATCTCCGAAAGCTGAAGCGCCAGACATAAAACTGGGAAAAATCTCAATTTGAAGTACATTGAAGATTAAACCGAGTGCCGTTGCGATCGCGACGATCGTCAAGGGAGCGGCGATACGATAGTGAAAGTTATAGCCTTTTTTAAAAATTCCTTTTGGCGTCACTTTGAAGCTGCGAGAAAACGGTTTAAATAAGGTTTGAATTACCGTTATGGAAACTGGGAATGATTGGACGATCGCGTAAATCTCCGCGACAAAAATCGAAAGCGAGCGACGGTTCAACCAGGAAAAGATAATAAAGCTAATGAGATAGTACGGTAAAAAGAAGTACAACCATTCGTCGAGACTTGTTTTCAGGGGAAAAATTCCGAAAAAGTAGTAAGCAACGGGCATCACCAGAAACACAATTCGGATGAGATTCGCAAACCATTGAACGACACCTTCGATATGGCAAAGTCTCTGCCGCAGATTCAGTCCGGGAACCGTCAGGGGATTGACGCCAAGAAAGAGTCCCTGGAGGGTTCCTCGCGCCCATCGCTGTCTCTGGGATAAATATGCGGGTATGCTTTCAGCAATCAAACCGGCACTCAAATTTTCGTCGAGATAAATGACTTCGTAGCCGCGCGCTGACAGACAAACGCTGGTGTAGTAGTCTTCGCAAAGAGATTCGGTGAAAAATCCGCCGACTTCTTCGAGGGCACTGCGTCTGACGATAAAGGCACTTCCACAACACAAAACGCTCCCAGCCCCATCTCGCATCAGTTGATACTGACGATAAAACATCTCGAATTCGTGGGGTAGTGCTTCTTCTAAACCGAGGTTGCGGGCAATAATATCGCTGTTATAAAAGCATTGATGGGTCTGAACGAGTCCGACGAACTTATTTTGAAAGAATCCGGCCGTGCGTTCGATAAAGTTTTGAGTGGGGATGAAATCTGCATCGAAAACAACAATCAGATCGCCGTGGGTTTGGACCATGGCATGATTGAGATTACCCGCTTTGGCGTGGCGGTTATCGGGACGGGTAATATACTCGCATCCGAGTTCTTTGGCTAAATCGGCAATTTCCGATCGCCGAGTATCATCGAGGACGTAAATCGATTTTCGGGTATAGTTAATGCTTTGACAGCCAATAATGGTACGCCGCAAAATGACGGCTGGTTCGTTATAGGTGGGGATAAAAATATCGATCGAGGGCTGAAAACTTCCATCAAGAATTGCCTCAGACATTCGATCGGCTTCTCGATGGCGATTTTTTTCCTCGATGGTTAAAAACAAACGAGTGGATTGCGTCGCAATAACAAACAATTCTATCAGTAGAAAACTAATACTGATGAAGATCTCGATCGAATTCGATAAGTTTAAGGTGTACAGCAGTCTCCAAAGGACATAACGTAGGGTGAGTGCGAGAAAAATCGCGACGACTAAACTTCTAGCATTCCGATCTTCTGGAGATAAAATGCGCACGATCGCGCTCACGATCGCCAATAAAATGATGAGGGGAAGCCAGTGATGTATCTCCGGTGCAACTAAGGATTGAAAAAAAACAGCCGCACTGCTGAAGGCCGCCATCCAGCGGAATCCTTCGAAACTCTCGCGAGCATGAAGAACGAGAACTCCACAGAAACTCGCCAGTGCGAGTATCCCGACCCGAGAGCGTTGTAATCTCGGTTTAAAGGGATGTTTAAGTGGGTAGATGAATGACCGTTTGGACTGTGAAGACGTCATGAATTCTCCAGAAACTTTTTCAAGGTCGCGAGTTCGAGAAAAACTGTCTAATCTCGGTAATTTATCGATTAAAAGTTGCCTGAAATTAATACGATTTAGTGAGGAAAATCGCATTTTTTTGACGATTCTGGTGTCAATACATCCCTCGAGCTTTCCCATGGGTTGGGTACTCGATCGAGGATTGAGTTAAATTTAACAAAAAAATATTAAGAAATACAACAATATTGATGATTCGTTCCACGGGGACCACCAGAAATGTTCTCAGACCTCATGCGTCTCTAGGTGTAACATCTTCCATCAGCAGGTGGGCTTAAGGTCTCCTGAGTATCTCCTGAGACTTTTGTCGCCAAACGGGGAGACAACTCGATCGCCTTCTGAAAGTACCCACCCACATCCTGTCCGAATCGATGCGGTCATTGCCGTTGCGATCGGAAAAATTAGCCCGAATGTCACACATCTAATTCGTGCCGAGACATCGGGCTCAGATAGCGATATTCAAGATAGGTACGGACACTTTGGTTCGATCGCTCTGCCTGAAAAGATACTGGTGTACTATCGGGCGATCGTAATCTAAGTAGGTGGGCGTTAAAATCTTTACCTATGTAACTAAATGTAAATAGCCTCAACTCCTCTCTGCAGGCGAAATCGGAGTTATTTTACAAATTGCAACATAATACAGCTTTTCAGTGCCTACCTACTTAAGGCCTATCATCCGTTACATCCAAAAGCAGTTCGGAATTAGGATTGTAGCCAGAAGAGATCCAAAATATTCGCCAACTCCAGAACCCATATTTTGTCTCAAAAGTACGACTCACTCATGACAGGTCCTAGCAAGATACATCTATATCTTTGTATCTGTGGAACCGAAAATATTCTCTTAAAACCCGATGGCGATCGCATTCAAGCTTAACTTTCCACCAATCGATACTCTGGTTAGATCTTCGCTTTGATTTCTAGGTTTTGACTAAAGGGTCCAATATGGATCTTTCTTCTAATTGCCGACAGCCGTTGAGACCTAAATTCGGATCGTCGCGATACTCTGACTTGGGGACCCAGACGCTCACTTTTTGGTCTAAGGACACCCAATACAAGTACTCAACCGTGGGATCGTAAGTCAGTCCCACTCGCAAATTAGAATAGTCATCTTCGCAAATTTCAAACCCGAATCTTACCACCAATTGGGCCAGAAGACATTCGGGGGTGTGGCGATTTTCTCCGGCCACTTCTCTTTCTTGCCAAAACGTGGCTAGAAAGCGGTTCATCCGGGGTAAAACTTTATTGGGAATCCCATTACGACTGGCATAAATAATGGCCGGATTCCCTTCAACAATAATGTGACAAGGGGTACTCATAAATCAAATCCCGATCGCGATCTTGTTTTTCTCTAAAATGGCTCTTAAGAATCTCGATTGCCTATCTTACACGAACTCGTTGTCGCTGAGGGAAGATTCGCTGGGTAAAGGGAAATATAAGTGGAACTTCGCCGTCCGAACCAATCGTAACGGCGATCGCGAATTTGTTCGTAAAAGCGATCTCCAACCCACTTCAATCCCGGTAAAATACGGTAGACCCAAACAAAAACTTCGCCGGTCGGCAGCAAGCGTCCGATTTCTTCAGCCGCTTCACTTCCTTGCCAGCGACGTTCTGGGGACTGGGGATCCATTAAAATCATTCCCAGTTCGCACCCTTGCGGTGTAATCTCATAGCCACTCAAGACATCTTCTGCTTGCATGGGAATGTACTCAAATCGCTCGCCGCGATCGAGTGTTTCGAGCAGCTGAACTAGAGTAACACAAAGGTTGCAGTTGCCATCATAAATGACAAAGTAAGTCATAAATATTACGATCGTGCTATTCCCACTCTCATTGTGTTACAAATTTGCAATATTTTGCAAACAAGAACGATCGACCTCAGGGCTAGACCCTCAGCGATGGCTGTGTTCGGAAGGGTAATTTCGATTATTCATTCGATTCCATCTGACGCAACCGAGCTTCTACCATCTCTCGCACGACATCGCTCATTTTATACTGAGCTTCCCATTTCAGTTGTTCCTTTGCCTTTGTCGGATTGCCCCGGCTGACGGCAATATCTGTGGGTCGATACAAACTCTCATCGCAGACGACATAATCGTGCCAGTCTAAGTCGAAATAGGCAAACGCCTCAGCGACAAAATCTTCTAACTTATTCGTTTGCCCGGTGGCGATGACGTAATCGTCCGGTTGCTGTTGTTGCAACATGGCGTGCATCGCCTCAACATACTCCGCAGCGTACCCCCAATCTCGCTGCACCGCAATATTTCCCAAATACAGGCGTTCGGCACTGCCTTTGGCAATCCGGCAGGCTGCCGATACAATTTTTTGAGTCACGAAGCGTTCCGGACGTAACGGCGACTCGTGATTGTACAAAATCCCCGAACAGGCAAACAAACCGTAAGCTTCTCGATAGTTTGCTACTTCCCAAAATGCAGTGGCTTTGGCTACGCCATAGGGACTGCGCGGTCGAAAGGGGGTGGTTTCGGCAGCCGGATGTCCTCCCGTATCGCCAAAACACTCGCTCGAACCCGCATTGTAGAGTTTGATGGGGGAACCGGTAAACCGGATGGCTTCAAGAAGATTGAGGGTTCCCGTGGCAATGCTGTCGAGAGTTTCGACGGGTTGCCCGAAGGACAGTCCCACAGAAGTTTGCCCCCCGAGATTATAAACCTCGTAGGGTTGAATTTTGCTCAGCACCTGGAGGACGCTGCGAAAATCCGTCAGGGACATGGAAATGAGTTTGACCCGATCTCGAATTCCCAAGCTCGTTAGATTTTTGAAGGATGAGATTTGAGCATCTCTGGAGGTTCCGCAAACTTCATAGCCTCGATCGAGTAAGTATTGAGCTAAATACGATCCATCTTGACCGGATATCCCACAGATCAGCGCTTTTTTCATCGATATATTCCCGGGCGTTGCCACTCAGTTCGGACTAACTTTACTATCGATCGAGGCGATCGCGCGGCAGAACGAACCGCATCGACTCGCAGGCAACATGAAACCTCTAAGGCATGACGGGTTGACTGCCCTTAGAGTTGGGGCTGTTGCTGCGAGCGGTCGATTCCGTTTCTTTGGCAACAATCGAGGTACGATCCCTCGAGCGACCTCCTTCTAGATTAACGCCTGTTCTCGTTCGGGAGGTTTATTGGGAAGGCAAGATGGGTTCTGTAGACCCACTCTACTGTCTAGTCGCACTTCTTAGATCCCTCGCTCTTCTACTCAAACCCGAACTGAGGTTGTCCGATCCCGAACCGATCTCAAATGAGTCGACATTTTTTTGACACCCCGAGAGTGTGACGGAATGAGACTCTGCCACGATTAGACATCTAGTAACGCCATGCGCTTAGCTATACGAGCCAAAACCTGACAACACGGGGGGAAGCGGGAAGGGGAAAAGGGGGATGTTTCGACTCGCTCACCATATGGCGATCGCAAAAAGATTGCACACCGCGTTAGTAAATATAAAACACGGAATCAATTTTGAGACTGAATCGATCGATTCGGGATCTCTTGCCCCCAACTCCAAACCCTTTTATCCCTTTTCTACCCGAAGTCTATTTCTGTCGGCGAAAACAGACGATCGCACTCTCCCAAAACCTAGTTTCTTGATGCTCAATTCGATCGCGAAGGTGACGATTGTCAGGTTGGCGGAGCGCTGTTGAGGTCTGTGAGGTATCCGTAGTGCCTCGCTCGCGATGGATCCAACGAGATGGTTGGCAATAATCCAGACGAATAATATCCTCAAAATCCGCAACGCGATTGGGAGAACGGAGGTTCGAGTTTCGATCGGCTGTGGAGAACGTAATTTCTAATAAACCCATATATCCTCTTTGTATTTTTTGTAACAACTGCAGCAAAAGCACGCTCGAGTCACCTACAAACCCTATGTAACGAGCATCTTGCGCCTCAACCCGAACAAGACTCTAATCAAGTTTGTCTGGAGCTGTTATCCAATAACGATCGGCCTTGAGTTCATCGAACTCAATTCTGGTGCATTCTCGATTTCGGTCTTCGTTTTTAATCTGTAGTTGAGGAACTCGAGCGCTTTTTATGAAGCACTATTGAATTAGCGCTATTTAAAACGGGAGAGTTGGGTTCGACGATTTGTGAATCCATAGGACACCTCCCTATTAACAATACGACGTAGACGATGCGCTTGTGAGTTTCATCCCTCGATCTAGAACACTTATCTTATCCCGACTGCGATTGTAAATGCTTGGGTGTCATTTGGATATTGTGGGTGGGATTCGGGTATGCATCGAGTGCGTCATATGGGTTTGCACTGAGTGTCGATCCGAGAATTTTCTCGCTCAACTCGAAAGAACTCCTTACCCTCGGATAAAGAGTTCTTGAGGGGAATTTAACACCGATAGGATGGCGATTCCTAGCAAGCACCGACCTTCGCGAAGACAACGTAGAGGGTCTTCAAGATGATGGCTAAATCGTACCAAGGTGTCCACCGATTTTGGTAGCGCAAGTCTAAACTGACGATATCTTCAAAATCTGTGACTTGAGAACGACCGTTCACTTGCCACTCTCCGGTGATGCCGGGTTTAACGTTTAGCCGCTGCCAATGATGCTCTTCGTAGTGCATGACTTCATCGGTTGTGGGAGGACGAGTTCCCACCAGGCTCATATCGCCACGTAATACGTTCCAAAACTGCGGTAACTCATCTAAACTAGTTTTACGAAGAAAACGACCGACCCGAGTGATACGAGGATCGTGGGTATTTTTGAAAATTAGTCCGTTGGCTTCGTTATTCACAAATGCTTTGAGAGCATCGGCATTCGCAACCATCGAGCGAAACTTATAGATAGTGAACGCTCGACCGTGCAGACCGTGTCGTCGCTGTGCGTAGAAAATGGGTCCGGGATTATCGAGTTTGATGGCGATCGCGATCGGTAAAAAGACGATGGCCAGAACCAAAAGTCCGATCGAACTTCCCAGAAGATCCAGGAAACGCTTGAATCGAGAATGAGTCGAAGGATGGGGTTCTCGATCGTTTTTGGTTAACGTTAACTTGCCTGGAAAGTAGATTTTTTGCAGGGATAGGGCTGAAGTCATCTCTTAAACCTTTCTTTGAGTTGTTCGCGTTTTTGATGCTTTTCTTTGAGAATAGAAAGCTACAATGCTTTCGAGCTCAACTCTCAGTCAATTTGCGATCTGTCCTAGTTAACTTTATTGACAGATAATGCATTTTTCTGTCAGTTTGGTTTCACTTTCTCACCCCTAAAAATCGTCAGACTCAATCGTTGACGATTGTATTCGAGCTGCAAGCAAACAACTATGCCAGATTTTAGTTGTTGCGTTGACTACGTGTAAATACTAGTCTCAAAAAATTGAATTGGGATAGATCGAACGCCAGACTTTACATAATTTTTATTCAACCCCCCAGATCTACGTTGGTATTTTAAAGTTTTTGTAAAGCAAAATAAGTGAATATACGTACGTGCTTCCGCATAATCTGAGAATGTTAACTTTATTTGAAGATGAGGCAATGGATATGGCAATCGTCTCCCAAGTATATTTACGTAGAATCAAGCAAGAACTGGCGATCGAGTCTCGGGAATGCCAAGCTAGTCAGTGTTAGGTATTACGACAAACTCCAGCGATAGAATCTATGGAACCCGAAAACTTTCTATCAATTGGCGATCGCTCCATTTCTCTGCGTCAAGCCATCGGTTATCTGCGCGCATCTGGAGATCTGCCCCGTTTCTTGCAGAGAATTCTGCACCAGCACGTTCTCTCCGAAGCCTTGGAAGCCCGGCAGGATATGAAGATCGACGCTAGCGTACTCGAACAAGCCCTACTCGATTTTCGCGTGAAAAATCAGCTCCAAGATCGAGAAAAATTCGAGAAGTGGCTCCGTGCCCAAGGGCTGAGTTACGATGAGTTGCGAGAGCGGATTGCCACGGCCCTAAAAGTCGAACGACTCAAAACCGAGGAAATTGGCTCGAAAGCCCAGGTCTATTTCGAGCAAAATAAACCCCTGCTCGATCGAGTCATTCTCTCCCGCGTGGTGGTTGCCGAGCGCACTCAAGCAGAAGAACTTCGGGATAAAATTCTCGCTGGGGCCATTTCCTTTGAAGCCGCAGCCAAAGAGTACTCCCTCACCAACGATCGCACCTTCAACGGTCTGATGGGAACCATCCCAATGGGACAACTGCCCGAACCCGTGCGCGATCGATTGCTCGGGAACAATCCCGGCGATATCATCGGACCCTTGGAAACCGAAGGACGGTACGCAGTGCTACGCATCGAACAATGGCTACCGGCCACTTTTGAAGGGGACACCAAGCGCCAAATTCAAGATCGTCTATTCGATGGGTGGGTACAAGAAAAACTTCAAAGTCAAAAAATCCAGCTCCATCTGAATTAAGAAGATGGGGGGATGGGGGATACTTTCGATCGTCGGCGATCGAGCATTGGAATGAAACGAAATTTCAAGGGGTGCACTCTCCCCCGCTTCCCCAGCTTCCCCCGCGCTCCCTGCCCCAGCTTGCTAAGTCTGCGACCCTCCCAAATCTCCCATGTCCTACGAACCTCTCCATCACAAGTATCGACCTGCAACCTTTGCCGATCTCGTAGGACAAGAGGCGATCGCCGAAACCTTAACCAACGCTCTAGGTCAGCAAAAAATTGCCCCAGCTTATCTCTTTACCGGTCCCAGGGGCACGGGCAAAACCTCTAGCGCTCGTATTCTGGCCAAGTCTCTCAACTGCTTGAATTTCGATCGCCCCAGTCCTCAACCCTGCGGCACTTGCGAAGCTTGCCGTTCCATTGCTCGGGGCAATGATCTCGATACCATCGAAATTGACGCCGCCAGCAATACCGGAGTCGATAATATTCGGGAACTCATCGAACGAGCGCAGTTTGCCCCCGTCCAATGTCGGTACAAGCTCTACATCATCGATGAGTGCCACATGCTCAGTACCGCAGCTTTCAATTCTCTGCTCAAAACCCTCGAAGAACCGCCCGATCGCGTCGTATTCGTTCTAGCGACCACCGATCCCCAGCGCGTTCTGCCCACGATTATCTCTCGCTGCCAGCGTTTTGATTTTCGCCGCATTCCCCTGGAAGCGATGGTGGCTCATTTACAAGAGATCGCCCGTCTCGAAGACATTAATATAGAACCCACGGCGATCGCCTTGGTGGCGCAAATCGCTCAAGGGGGACTCCGAGATGCGGAAAGCTTGCTCGATCAGCTCAGTTTAAGTGCCGATCGCATCACCATCGATCGAGTCTGGGATTTAGTGGGGGCAGTTCCCGAACGAGACTTGATGTCCCTACTCGAAGCGATCGACTCCAACTCGGGAAAAACGGTCATCGAGTGCGTCCGCCACTTAATGGATCGGGGTCGAGAACCCCTCATCGTTCTCCAAAATCTAGCGGGCTTCTATCGCGATTTGCTAATTGCCAAAACGGCGAGCGATCGCCGGAATTTAGTTGCCCTCACCCCACCGACCTGGGAAGCCCTGTGTCAATTTGCCCATCGTTGGGAGATTGCCCGGATTTTGAGTGGGGGGCAACATTTGCGCGCCTGCGAAGCTCAGCTCAAAAATACCACCCAGCCTCGATTGTGGCTTGAGGTTTCTTTGCTGGGGCTGTTATCCTCTGCACTTCCTCCCCAAGGGGCGATCGTCAATCCGTTGCCGGCCGTGCCCTCTCCAGCCCCCATGGCGCATCCAACCCCCACTCCCAGTTCCCCTCCGACTGCGCTCCCAACAGTATCGGCTCCAGAGGTCGTCTCTCCTCCCGAAGTGGCACCGACGCCTCAACCGGTTCCTCCACCGACTCCCGAAGTGCCGCCGACACCTCAACCGGTTCCTCCGCCGACATCCCAAGTGGCACCGACGCCTCAACCGGTTCCTCCGCCGATTCCCGAAGTGGCACCGACGCCTCAACCGGTTCCTCCGCCGATTCCCGAAGTGGCACCGACTCCCATCTCCGTTCCAGCTCCCGCACCCGCTCCTCCTCCTACCGAAGCAATCGAACCTTCCCCAACTCCCGCCATTGAATACGATGTCGCGCAACTGTGGCCCCAGATTCTGGAAAATATTCAGATGCGTGCCACCCGAGAACTATTGCGGCAACAGGGGCAGTTTATCGGTCTTGAGGGGTCGTCGGCGCGCATTTGCGTCAGTTCCGGTTTAGTCAAGGTTGCCACCTCGAAGTTAGCCGATATTGAAGCGGCATTCGGGCGTACCCTCGGTCGTTCGATCGTCGTTAAAATTGAAGTCGCCGGGAGCGCAGTCGCTCCCCAACAACCCCCATCCCCCACGCCTGAGAGAACTGTTTCTCCACCACCGCCTCAGATCGGGTCTCCCACTCCCGAAACTCCTCCGGCAACCCAAGTTGCCCAAACAGTGCCAACTCCTTCGTCACCCCAAGTGGCTCAGATCCCTCCACCTCCAACTCTTCAACAAACCACTCCCACGACTTTCGAAGCTCCTCTCCAGGAGGCAACCCCATCACTCGAATCTCCTCCACCGATGGAAGACTGGGAAGAAGATGAAGTGACCATCGCCGCTCAACAACTGGCTAACTTTTTTCAGGGAGAAGTGACTGTCGTCAGCGACGAGCCTCAATTTTAAAAAATTCGGCAAACTCGAACACTTCTATGCTCCAGTTTGCCTCAAATCCGATCTCGTATTTTCAAACAAGATCGCTCTAGAATGGGTTGGTGTCCCAAAAACAAGAGACCGTCGATCCTATTTTCGAGCGACGGTCTTTTCTATATCGGAGTTTAAATCAGTTTAAGAATTTTTCCGAATCCCAAACTTCGGGGTAGGTGTTACGTTTTCACTAAACAAACCAGCCATCGTCCAGGTTAAGTGAACGGTTAACGCTTTAGCAAAAGCGTGAAGCGCTTCGGATTCATTGGGGGGGCAGCAGGCTTTGGGAGTTGGATTCATGATGAACGCGCGCTTGAGGGTTTTCCGAGGTGTATACGTTTTAAGTTAATACAATATTCACGGTTCTACTTACGCAATCGGGACACTTCTTTATCTGTTTGAGGGGTTTTCGTCATTTTTGAAACCCAGTCGATCGCCATTTCTGCATTTGATTTTTAAAATCCGCATAAAATCCATCTTTCAATCGAGTAAAAATAAATTATTTGTGAAGAGAATGCCACTCGATAAATTACCTATCGACATTCGCAAAAGGGGGTTGATAAGTTGATATAGTGTAGTGCGTTATCCCTTGTCAAAACGATTTCCCAATGGTGCTAGATTCCCCCTCAACTCTCTCCCCTCGCACCTTTCGCTTGCCAAAGCAGCGATGGAACATTTTCGAGGCACAGCCGGAACGGGCCGATCGACTCGCTGAGGTGGTGGGATTATCGCCGCTGCTGGCACAAGTTTTAGTCAATCGGGGGTACGATACGCCGGATGACGCGCGAGTCTTTTTAGAACCGGATTCGGAAACCTTACCCACACCCTCCGAGGCATTCGGTGCCGATCTTGAATTTGGTCTAGAGCTACTCCAAGAAGCGATCGCCGATCGATACCCGATCGCGATTTGTGGAGATTACGATGCCGACGGGATGACCAGTACCGCCCTCCTGCTGCGGGCGCTGCGATCGTTGGGAGGTGAGGTGGATTACGCCATTCCCAGCCGCATGAGTGATGGCTACGGCATCAACTCGCGTATCGTCAACGAGTTGCACGAACGGGGCGTGCGGCTGATTTTAACGGTGGATAACGGCATTGCCGCCTGCGAACCGATCGAACGGGCGCGGGAGTTGGGAATGGATGTCATCGTCACCGACCACCACGATTTACCGACTCAACTGCCGGATGCCAACGCGATTCTGAATCCAAAAATGCTACCGGAAGCCTCTCCCTATCGAGGAATGGCCGGTGTGGGGGTGGCATACCTGCTGGCGATCGAATTGGGGCGAATGTTGGGCAAAGGGGAGGATTTCATCGCCCCCATGCGGGAGTTGCTAACTTTAGGAACGATCGCCGATTTAGCCCCCCTCACCGGTATCAATCGTCGCTGGGTGAAACAGGGGTTGCGCCAGCTTCCAGACTCCAAACTGGCAGGAATTCAAGCCTTAATTCAGGTGTCTGGGGCGAATGATGGCAATGGAACGATGAAACCCGATGCGATTGGATTTCGATTGGGACCCCGAATTAATGCTGTCGGTCGGATTGGCGACCCCCAAGTGGCGATCGAACTGCTGACGACGGACGATGAGGGAATTGCCCTGGAACGGGCGATGCAGTGCGAACAAATCAACCAGCAGCGTCGGGAAATGTGTACGCAGATCGAGACCGAAGCGATCGCCTGGTGCGAAGAATCTCAAATCGATCTCCTCCGAGAACGGGTATTGGTGGTCGTACAACCGGATTGGCACCACGGAGTCATTGGCATCGTCGCCTCCCGATTGGTGGAACGTTACGGGGTTCCAGTGTTTATCGGCACCTACGAGGATGAGGAACGGCAAAAAATTCGGGGTTCGGCGCGCAGTATTCCCGAATTTAACGTGTTTGAAGCGCTACAGTTTGGCGACGATTTACTCGGAAAATACGGAGGACACCGCGCGGCTGGCGGGTTTTCTCTGGAGGCGGAGAATTTGGAGGCGTTTCGATCGCGTCTGAGTGAGTTTGCCAATCAGTGTTTGGAACCGGAACATCTCAAACCTGCGATTGCTATCGACACGATCGCCGATTTAGCACAAATCGATGAGGGTTTGTATCGGGAAATCGATCGCCTGCATCCCTGCGGTATCGCCAACGATCCTCCTGTATTTTGGACGCCGAACGTGCGGGTTCTCGAACAGACAACCGTCGGGCAACATCACCTCAAACTCACCCTGGCGTCCGATGCCACCGCAGAGTCTCCCCAATCGGCGATCGCCTGGCGGTGGGGTGAATACTGCCCCTTGCCAAACCGAGTGGATATTGCCTACAAGTTACGGGAAAATACCTTTAACGGCAGTACGACGATCGATCTCGAAATCATAGGGGTTCGCTTACCCAACGGGGAGAATCCAGAAACCTCATCTGAAGTAGATTTGGAGGACTCTTTAGAGCTGGAATCTCCATCTGAAGTAGATTTGGAGCATCCTTTAGAGCCGGAGTCCCCATCTGAAGTAGATTTGGAGCATCCTTTAGAGCCGGAGTCCCCATCTGAAGTAGATTTGGAGAACTCTTTAGAGTCGGAATCTCCCCCTGAAGTAGATTTAGAGAATCCTTTAGAGCCAGAAACAATCTCCGATCGGGAAACTGGAGATCGTGAAAGTACCCCAATTCCTCAAAGGACGATCGAGACTGATGCGATCGCCCAATCGGATTCGTCTGAGCCGGTTTCTGAGCCTTTGACACCCGCTCCAACACTCACTCCATCATCGACTTCGACCCCCGATGGAGTTCGCCACGCTTCCTTTGAATATCGAGGACGGCACTATCGCTGCGGACTTTACCCCTTGGAGTCGACCATGGAGTTAAGAATTCGGAACGATCGCGCTCAGGTACTCGCGGTGGAGAAAGGTAACAAAATCGGTCTTTTGGGAACGCAACGCAATAATGCTCGGCACGTAGACGTATCCGAACCTCATTTTTACCATCTCATTAAAGCGGCAATGCGATCGCTCGCTCTGGGATAGCCCGACTTGAGCCTTCCCGAACTCAAAAATAGATAGAAAACAAAAACTCGACCCAAAGTCGAGCTTTGCGGGGAAACGGCTTTTTGGCTTACATATCGCCGCCGCGAACTGCGAGTAAGAAGACCACGATCGGTCCGGAGAGAATCACCAGTCCGACTAAAATTAACTTAATAAACGGCTCGAAGTCGAAACCGAGAAGACCGTCAAGAATACCGTTCAAAAAATCCATGATGTTCTCCCAAACTCACTCAGGGTGTTAAATTTTTCTTGAAATTCCGATACTCATCTTACTGGTTAAGCTCCGATCGCTTTTAATCTGATTTACAAAACTATACAAAACTCCATAAAAAGATCTCGATCGCGGGTCTGGATCGGGAGATATTTTGGAGATTTTCGTGATGGCAGGTAGAGGAGGCTCCAGGAGGCCCTAGGAGGCAGGGAAAGTAGAGGAGGTCGGGAAGACTGCAACAAACGCTATACACTAAGAACGAAGAACTGCGAACCCTCACCCATGGCAACTTGGCATTGTGTCCAAAACTGTGGCGCTTGCTGCTACCTCGATCCCTCCGAGCGTCCTGAGTTAGAAGAATTCCTTTCCTCCGAGGAGTTAAACCTATATCTGAGTTTGGTCGGATACGACGGTTGGTGTATCCATTACGATCGCAACACCCGCCAATGTCGCATCTACGCCGAACGACCTCGATTCTGTCGCGTCGAACCGGACGTCTTCAAGCAAATGTTCGATATCGAAGCTGAGGACTTGGATGAGTTTGCCATCGCCTGCTGTCGGGAACATATTGAAGATATTTACGGCGATCGCTCTCTGGAAATGCTACGGTTCGATCGAGCCATCGATAACGAACAATTGACAATTGACAATTGACAGGGAAAAATTGGGGTCGAGTTTCTGCTACCATACGAGGGTAAAACCGGCGCAAATTAACCCATCTCATCGTATTTTGTGAATCTTTCCACTCCCGACTCCGATCGCACCACGCCTCCCTCTTCTGACTCGAATTCCTCGAACGCCACCCCCAAGACATCTTCGAAAACCGATATCCTTTCGGTTTTTATTTCCACCTTCTTCACGATCTTGCTGGCAGAAATGGGGGATAAAACCCAGATCGCGACGTTGCTAATGACGGCGGAAAGTCAGTCCCCCTGGGTGGTATTTTTAGGCGCATCTGTGGCTTTAATCTCTACGAGTATCTTGGGTGTGCTGATCGGACGCTGGATGGCGAAACGTCTCACTCCCGAAGCCCTCAACACCGCAGCCGGAGTGATTTTACTTTTTGTCTCTATTCTACTGGTGGGAGATTTGATGAGCTTGTAAACGACTCCACCCTTTCTTCTGAGAATGGGGTGTTGAGTGGAAATTTACGCCTCAAATCAATGGATTAGACAAATGGAACAATCGAATTAGAGCGAGTCTTCTTGCTGTCTAACACATCTTACGAACTCGACGAACCCCGAAGTTGCTCTGCTGCGATCGCCACTTTTGAGTAATTTTCTGATTTAACTTTCAAGCTAACCCCAACCTATGGACTGGAATCTCTTCGGAATTAGTTTTATCACTGTCTTTTTATCGGAAATCGGCGATAAAAGTCAGTTTGCGGCCATTGCCCTCAGCGGTACGTCCAAATCTCCCCTCGGCGTACTGTTAGGAACCGCAGGTGCTCTCATCTTTGCTAGCCTGCTGGGGGTGCTCGTCGGTGAAGGTTTTGCCCAAGTCCTACCCCTGCGCCTGCTCAAAGGATTTGCCGCAATCGGATTTGCTCTGATGGGACTGCGCCTGCTGTGGCCCGAACCCGATCGCTCGTAAGGCTTCGGGGGCTTTGGAGGCTTTGGAGGCTTTGGAGGCTTCGGGAGCTTTGGGGGTAGAGGAAAAGTCAACAGTGGGAGCATCTTGCTCCCGTTTCTCCCGTTTCCCCCCCTACTCCCATTTCTGCGCGCCTCCCCCTCTGTGCGTCCTAATTGGGTGCCAGCCACTTCTGAGCGCTTAAGCGCTGAATCACGCCAAAAACGAGCAATTTGAGGGTGATTTTGCGCTCGTCCATTAAAAAGGGTTCGATCGTACTGGGTTGGGTTCCATTTGCCGAACAGGAGAAGGCGCGGGTTCCTTTAATATCGGCTTTGGGGAAATAAACCGCGAACTGGCGCGAGCCCGTCCCCCAGCCACCAATAACTTGCCAGCATTCTCCGGTGGAACCGGACATGGGAACGCGCTGTTTGACCACCTTCAAGTCTACGTCCTCGGCACCTTCTTTCTCTAGGGCTTCCTTGAGGGCGGGGAGGTAATCTTGGTGCATGAATTCCGCAAACGGCTTATCTTCTACCGCTGGCGGTTTGGGAGGCTTGACTTTTCCTCCTTTTTGTGCTGCTTTTGCCGCCGGTTTTGCATCGCCAGTGGGTTTTGCTTTGGGTTCCGGATTGGTTTGTTCGGCCATGGATATCAATCTTGCGAGAGTTCAGCACCAGCGCGCGATACGGGCTGATGGATGGCTTTAATCAAGTTAGCACGAATTCGGGCTATGGGGCGATCGGGGAACCGGTATCGGTGATGGGAATGGAGGTTGATGTTCTCAGAAAAAGCGATCGCTCGTTTCACCGGCGATCGCTTCTTTCAACCAGATTTAGAATCGATCGGAAAAATAACGTGCTTAGACAGGTGTAATGGTCCCGTTGTCAGTACCACCGCCAGTTAGCGTGTTTGTTGTACCCGCCAGGGTAGCGATATCTGTGTAGCCTGTGACTCCGAGGACTTGAGTTCCCGAACCTGTCAAGTTATTTAAAACGATATTTTCATTACCATCGTTTCCACTAATCGTGAAGGTACTAGTGAAAGTATTTGTTACTGAATCACTTTTGACTTCAATCCCGTTCTGACCATTGTCATTTAGGGTGTTGCCAGTGATACTGACGTTTATTGGATTTCCGGTACTGGCAATAGGCACAATTGTTTGATTCCCAAAGCGAATGTCAATGCCCTCATCCTCATTGTTTTCGATCGTATTTCCTTGAATAGTAATATCGGCAACAGCACCACCTAGAATCCCAAAACCAATCCCATCACCCACGGGTCCAGCAACACCATTCATACTAATCGTATTATTGGAAATGTTAATTGTGGTATCATCTCCAGCATTCAAACCCACTAAAATTGCATCATTCAAGTTACCAGTGAAGACGCTACCACCGTTGACTGTCAGATTATGAGTGCCAGCAGAGTTAACGGCAAAGGAGATACCTTGCCCTCCCGTACCCGTCGAACCACTAATTGTAGTATTGGTAACTGTTAAATTACCATCTTTACTGGCAATTCCACCACCACCAATCAATACTGGTAATGTATTAAAAGTCGCCGCATTATTGGAAAGCAAACTATTAAGGACGGTGACAGTTCCACCATCGTTCAAGATTCCGCCACCTTCTCCTGCACCAGCATTACCATTGGTAATCGTCAAATCCTGGAATGTTGCTGTCACGCCGGCATTGACATTGAAGATGCGCGTGGCATTGTTACCATCGATCGTGACTGTTGGGTCTGTCGTACCCGGATCTGCCGTGCCTGGGCCATCAATGGTGACACCGGTTCGGGTAATCTCCAGTTCTGAAGCCAGAGTAATCGTACCTGTTCCACCAGCATCAAACGTAATCGTCGGATTGGGGATTGAAGCTGCATTATTCGCCGCAATAATCGCCTGACGCAGAGAACCCGCACCGGTATCGTTGAGATTCCGAACGATGTCGTCATCTTCGGTAATCGTCAGGGTTGCAGTATTCGTGGTTCCAGCAACACCCGTTCCGCTGAAGCCACCAAAGGAGAGGTCGATGGTTTCGTCCTCTTCGATTTTATCGATATCGCCGACAACATCGATCGACACGGCTTTGCTGGTTTCATTCGCAGCAAAACTGACGGTAATCGGTCCGGCTGTGAAATCATCACCAACTGTCGCAGTTCCAGCAGTCAGATCGACGGTGACATCCTCGGCAATAGTGGTATCTCCAGTGCGAGTAATGGTAACTTCCATCGTCGTGTTAGTGGCAACATCGCCTTCCGCCACGGTGAAGGTGGCCGCACTAAAGTCATAAGTTGCCACCCCTGGAGTCGGAGTGGGTGTGGGAGTCGGCGATGGCGATGGTGATGGACTTGGAGATGGGTCTGTTGCGGGTGTGGTGTCCGTTGCGGGTGTGGTGTCCGTTGCGGGTGTGGTGTCTGTTGCCGGTGTGGTATCTGTTGCGGGTGTGGTGTCCGTTGCCGGTGTGGTGTCCGTTGCCGGTGTGGTGTCCGTTGCCGGTGTGGTGTCCGTTGCCGGTGTGGTGTCCGTTGCCGGTGTGGTGTCCGGAATCTCTACAGCAACATCCGTGGCATCCAAGTCAGTCACTCCCTGCACGACCACCAAGAACTGTCCCGTTTGTGCGTCTTGAATCACTGTATTGCCATCTTGCACTGTCAGCGTCAGTCCGTTGAAGGTGACATCATCGAGTTCTAAGCTGTCCTCGCCCTTGGTAAAATCGGTGAAGACATCCGCATCGGTCAGGGCAGCACTGCCGGTTGTAGTGGAGACGACAAAAATATCGCTACCGGCACCACCGGTTAAAGTATCCGTGCCAATTTGTCCGTCGAGGCGATCGTTTCCACTACCGCCAATCAACTCGTCCCCATCTTTGCCGCCAATTATCGTATCGTCTCCCGCACCACCATCGATAGTATCCGCACCGGCATTGCCAAATATCAGATCGCTACCATCGCCACCAAAAAGCCGATCGATATCGTTTTCCGATGTGACGACGGTAAAGATGGAACCGCCAACGATCGTATCGTCTCCCAGACCGCCGTTAACGATATCGTTTCCCACATCACCGAAGAGGGCATCGTTATCCTGTCCGCCTTCGATGCTGTCATCCCCTTGTCCACCAAAAATGACATCGCCGCCAGCATTGCCCGCCACGACATCCGCGCCAGAGCTGGCAAACATCAAATCGTTGCCTTCCAAGCCGCTCATGAGGTCGTTACCTGCAAAGGCGACGAACAGATCGTCTTCGGGTGTGCCAGCGAGTGTGTTGTTGTCTGCGGTTCCAAAGATATTTGCCATCGTTAAATCTGCGATCTCTCTCGATTTTCGTCAAAATGTATGAGTGCCTAGCTCAGTTTTAGCCTACGGTCTACGGGAGCGACCAATGTTGGGGTAAAGAGTTTCTAAAACTTTGGTAAAACGCTGGAGACTCTGAACTTGAGGGCGATCGCGCCAACAATAGTTTTTCCCCCGGAGCGATCGCGCCTCCGCAAGCTCTCCTGCCAAGAAAATAGGGACGCAGATGAAACCGAAGCGATCGAGCCGGTTCGTCTTAAAATCACGTCAGTTTTGCTGAAGTCGCCTCGCCCAAATGCTGACTCTCGATGACGTTTGGGCGTTCGGCAAGCCTCGATCGAGCCAGATGACAACACTGGGTACAACACCTGGCTGGGGAGAAAAATACTCCATTGCCCATTCCCCATTGCCCATTCCCTATTCCCCATTCCCCGCCCTCACCTGAAACAGTCTTATCCAAAACTGACGTTAAAATAGATCGAGTCCAGCCTAACTCTAGGCAAGCCCACAGGATTTTGACTCGGTCATGCAATACAACCAACTCGGGGATAGCGATCTGTCGGTTTCAGAAATTTGTCTGGGGACGATGACCTTCGGACAGCAAAATACCCTCGAAGAAGCCAGCCAACAGCTTGACTATGCCGTTTCCCAAGGGGTGAACTTCATTGATGCGGCGGAAATGTACCCCGTTCCCGCCCGGAAAGAAACCTACGGTAGCACGGAGGAATATATCGGCAAGTGGCTTAAGGAACAGCAACGGGAGAACATCGTTCTGGCCACCAAAGTTGCCGGTCCCACCCGCAGCATGGGATGGATTCGCAGCCCAGACCGAAACCTCGATCGCCGCAATATCGAGCAAGCGGTTAATGATAGTCTCGCGCGGCTGCAAACGGACTACATCGACCTGTATCAAATTCACTGGCCCGATCGCAACGTCACCCTCTTCGGTGGCGGCACGTTCGACCCGAAAAACGAACGCGATACCGTCCCCATCCAAGAACAACTTGAAGTTTTTGCCGATCTCGTCAAAGCTGGAAAAATTCGCTATCTCGGTCTGAGTAACGAAACCCCCTGGGGTGTTTGCCAGTTTACCCGGCTCGCGGAGCAATTGGGACTGCCCAAAATCGTCTCGATCCAAAACGCCTATCACCTGCTCAACCGCGAATTTGAAATTGCCCTGGCTGAGACCTGCTACCGGGAAAATGTCGGATTGCTCGCTTACAGTCCCCTGGCCTTTGGATTCCTCACTGGGAAGTATTTGCAAGATATCCCCAAAACTTCTCGCATCGGGCAGTTTCCCATGTTTGGCGGTCGCTATCGCAAACCCAGCGTCAAAGAAACCGTCGCCGCCTATGTCGAAGCAGCCAAGCAGCACAACCTATCTCCGGCAGTGATGGCACTGGCTTTCGTGCGATCGCGCTGGTTCGTCACCAGTACGATTATCGGGGCGACAACGATGGAACAATTGCGCGAAAACCTATCGAGTGCGGAGGTTGAGTTAGACGAAGCCGTACTTAAAGATATCGAAGCCGTCCACGCCGAGCATCCCAATCCCGCACCGTAAGTTCGGTGAAAGACTGACTATTCCCGTTCGAGCGAGCATCGGAAGAGAGTTAGAGAACAGATTCAGCCATTGCGCTGAATTGTCCCGAATTCTTCGAACTCGATCGATGCGGTTAACGAACGCCAATTGTGGAGCGCCTCAGTCCCCATTCTACTGTTGCGTCAAAATGGGTAAAACCCTTATGTTTTTTAGATGGATCGACGAGCGGTTTGGAGGGTTCACTAGAAAAAGACGGGGGAAACAATTTACTCTGAGCCTGCTATATTTTTGTACGAAAAGTAAACATAGCTGCGCCCTAGACAGTAGTTTACCACAACCCGAAACCCTTGAAAACTCGTTCCCAATATCCCCAATTTTCCCTCAAATTGAGGGTCTTTTTTGTCTTCAAAACAAAATCTTGGTAGCCAACGCTACAAAAAACAACCCCAATGAGTCGATCCCGAGCAGTTCCCTCAAATAGCAAGAGTCTCATCCATTTCTGGGCTATTTGTGCCACAGTAAAGGGAGGCCGGTCAATGTTTAATCTGAATGCTCTATCTGAAAAATCTAGATTATCATCCCACTGCGAGTCCGAGTGCGATCCTCAAGGCGATCGACCTAGAAGTGGCTCCCCAGCAGTTAAACTTAGTCGTGGGTCCGAGCGGATCTGGAAAAAGTACGCTACTTGAAATTTTAGCGGGATTGGCACGACCCACAGGGGGAGCGATTTACTGGCGCGATCGAGAATTGCTTCCGGAACAGCTCCGACAGTTGGGAGGATTGGTTTTTCAGTTTCCCGAACGCCACTTTTGCGGTCACTCCATCCTCGAAGAACTCCGACTGGGACATCCGGAATTAGGTTCCGATCGCGTCCGGGAAGCCCTGGCGGAAGTCGGATTAGACGGTTTCCCCCTCCACGCCTCACCCCAAGCTATGAGTGGAGGACAGCAACGGCGTTTGGCTCTGGCGGTGCAGCTGATGCGCCAACCGCAAATTTTACTCCTGGACGAACCCACTGCCGGGTTAGACTGGTCGATGCGCCGCCAGCTCGTGAGTTTACTTGCCAAACTCAAACAACATTGGAGTTTGTTGGTGGTGACGCACGATGCGGGAGATTTGTTGCCCATCGCCGATCGCTGCTGGACGCTCGATTTGGGCGTTTTGCAATCGGTTACCCCCGAAAGTTTGGAACATAAAGGGCGATCGGTGGCATCGGTTTAAGTTCATTCGAGGTCTGGAACGCATCTAGATGAATGAGAACTTAACCCAAAAGATTCGTCATGATTTCGATCGCCTAGCCCGATACGCTCGAGCCGAATGGAATCATAATAATCACTATCATTCTTTTTTAATCGAACAGTTACCCGCTCAAGGTAAAATCGCACTCGATATCGGTTGCGGAACGGGAGATTTTTCCCGTCTTTTAGCCGAGCGTTTCGAACGTGTTGTTGCTATCGATTTATCTCCGAATTCGATCGAGGTTGCCAAGCAGCGATCGAGACAGTTTTCAAATATTGATTTTCAAGTAGCAGATATTTGTCAATGGGAGTTTCCGACGGAACGATTTGATGCGATCGTGTCGATATCAACCTTGCATCATTTACCAGTCGAAAACTTACTCCCAAAACTGAAAAATACTTTGAAATCCGGTGGTAAGTTAGTCATTTTAGATTTGATAGAACATGAGAGTTTGGGAGATAAGTTAAGCGATTGTATTGCGGTTCCCCTGAACTGGTTATTTCAGATGCGTAAGAATCGGCATATTCAAAAATCGCCCGAAGCCGCAGCTGTGATGAGAGAACATCTTCGCACCGATGAGTACCTAACGCTTTCTCAAGCACGACGAATTTATACGAACTCCTTGAAGGGAGTAAAGCTGAGGAAACACTTGTTCTGGCGTTACTCAGTCGTTTGGGAGAATTCAGCGGCAATATAGCATTTCTCGAATGGATGAGGTACGGAAGATCCCCCTAAATCCACGGCAGTCGTTCTACTTGGGGAAACCCCAAGACCACGCTGCCTCCCCTTCATAAGGGGGACTTGAGATCTTCACTTAAATTTTTACTTAAAATTGACTAAATCTAATCGCTCGACAGAAAATTCTACGAATTCACCTGACTGACAATTAACGGGTAAATCACTCAAGCGAATCAGAATACCATTCACTTCTACAAGACTATCGATTGAGCTGATAACTTTTGCAAGAATATAATAACCGTAGTTTGCTTGCTTTTTTATCAAAAAGCTATGGCGATCGGAAATCACAATATTTCCCATATCAAAGGCTTCTAGTGGCTCTAAAACTCGATCGCCATTCTCCAAAAAGCAAGGATGGCAAAATGCGAAAAGCGTTTGCCGATCGCGATCGTCGCTAATTTCAACCTCTGCCTCATCACAACCGATCCAATGAATATTTTTCACTTTCATTTTTAAAATTCTACACCGAACCTCTTAAACCGAACCCAGCTTTAAAACGGATATTTTTCGCGTTATAACTCAACCCATTCAACGCCCAAAAATCGAGCTTTATCCTAAAAATCGCACCTACGGGGTTGAGGTTCTGCATCAGCTAAGTTTGCGGCAAATCCTGGCGGTAGGGAAACCGCCTCGAACCCAGCTTCTACCGTCCCCTGCATTGCTTGCGTACCATAGCCATCGGGGTACATATGCCCTCGAACGATCGCCACGTCATCCGGCTGTAGGGCAACTGTGCCTCCCGTGCGTCGAAAGGGTTGCTCTTCCACGTGGCTGTGAGCGAGAATGCGTCGATAGATTAAATTTCCCTCTCGATCGAGAACTTCCCACCAGTTGGCATAGCGATCGCACCCCGTATCCGGACTTTGGAGGGTGACCGCCAAGGTATAAGTGCCCGGTTCTCCTGCGGTAACCTCCACCTCTGTGACGGTAGCGAAGGCCTCTGGCGGGGTTGATGGTGTTGGGGAAGCCGCGGACTCAGGACGATTCTGAGGCGGGGGAGTCGCGCAACCTGCCAGAACGAGCGCCACAGCCAAGGTACAGATTATATGAGGGGAATTTAGCCGAGTCTGTCGTTTAGCCCAGATTTTAGGTGCCATAGTACATACCTCGTGTGGGTTCTGAATCAGAGAAGATTCGATCGTTTTTTGGTAAGAGTAACATCCACGCAATAGAAGTAGACAGCTTGCTCTGGGAACGTTTGAAATTTCGAGACTACCTTCGCCAGCATCCCGATGAAGCGGCACGTTACGGACGATTGAAGTATCGTCTTGCCCAACGCTTTTCGCACGATCGCCAAGCTTATACAACGGGCAAAGCAAAGTACGTCGAAGCGGTCATGCAAAAAGCTCGATCTCTACTCACAAAATAACGAGTTTCGCCGCTTCTATCCCCCATCTGACCCGACGAGATTCTCCCCATGTGGTATAAATTCAGGAAACACATCCTACGAGGTAGAGGAGTTTTTTTCAACTGTGGCGATCGCGCAAACTCTCGGCATCGGTATAACCGCAGCATCGGCGCTGTTGGGATTGGCATTGGGGGCTATCGAATATCAGTACCGGAAGCGACCGAAAAAGCAACTGGAACTCACCCAAGGAACCTGGAATCTAGAAACCATCGATTCCGGGCATTACCTCCTCGTGGGAGAACTCGAATGCATCAATCTTTCCCCCTCTCGAATCATCATCATCCCCGAACTCTCCGTCGAGGTGCAACTGTTTTCTGAGGGGTCTTGCGAGGAGATTGCCTGTAAAACCAAGATCGTTCCCCTGCACCCCGACGAACCCGCGCGGGAAGATGGATATTGGCTGGCGTACTTGCTCAAACCCGGGAAAACCACCCGCGTCAAAATCGCCATCGACATCCAGGGCGCCGAACTCAACCAACTCGAAGCTGCCTGGATTCAGGTCAACTACATCGCCTACGGGGCAGCCGGACGCATTCCCCAAGTGCGCCACATTATCTTTCCCTTCCAATATCCCGATCCCAACATCCCCGCAGAATGGAAACCCAAAGAAGGGGTGTCGGTATTACCCATCAAAACCCATCTGCTTAATCCCCTCGACGAGATTGTCGAGATTATCGAACGCTACGTCTCTCCCCACGCCCAACCGGGAGATATCGTCACCATCGGCGAATCTCCCCTGGCGATTATGCAAGAACAATTGACGCTGCCCCAGGAGATGGAACTCGGTTGGGTGGCCCGCCGATTGTGCCATTATTTCGGGCGCGATAGCAGCTTGGGCGTCGCCTATGGTTTACAAAGCTTAGTAAATCAAGTGGGTTCGCTTCGTGTAGTGGCAGCCTTAGCCATCGGTGCGGCGGCAAAAGCCCTGGGACGACCCGGCGTATTCTACCAACTGGCAGGGGAACAGGCGCGATTGATCGATGACGTGACCGGAACCAGCTTGCCTCCCTACGATCGATTTATCGTCCTCGGACCGGTCAATTCTCAAGAGGTGGTGAACCAAATTCAGCGCAAAACCGGCTTATCCGCCGCAATCGTCGATGTCAACGACTTGAAAGCCGTTAAAATATTAGCAGCAACCTCCGACGTGTCGGCCGAGTTGTTGGAAGTGGCTCTACGCAGTAACCCAGCTGGTAATGCTGCCGAGCAAACTCCTTTGGTTCTGATTCGACCTCATTCTAACGGATAGCTGCCAGTCGGTGAATCGCTTCGATTCCCAGAGCCTTGCAGGCGTTCGCGCTTAGTTACATACCACGACCATGACCTCATCTCCACCCGAAGATCGCAATTTTGAAATCCGTCCGATCCAGTATCGAGATTTGGAGGCGATCGAGCAATTATTAGCAGGTGCTTACACAGCGGTTAATCCCAGTTCGCCGCTGTGCATCGACCGACACTTCGGACAGATTCGGCAATTTTTTGGGTGGCTCAAGTGCTTGAGTTGGTTTCCCAACCCCTATCAAAACCTCCTGCGCGCCTACGTCGCCCACCGCAATCGCAATATTGAAGGATTTATCCAGGTGTCGCCCTTCAACCGCACCGCCAGTACCTGGAGAGTCGATCGGGTGGGAACGAACCCCGCATCGGGAAATATGGATGTGGGAACGAGTCTGCTGCGCTACTGCCTGGAAAATATTTGGGAAGCCCGCACCTGGTTGGTGGAAGTGGAAGTGGGAGACGTACAAGCCACGGGATTGTACCGCCAAAATGGATTTCAACCCCTCGCCCAGATGACTTACTGGGAACTCGATGCCGAACAGTTGCAGAAGTTGGGCGCAACGGAACCGAATTTACCCAATCTGATGCCCGTAGGCAACGCCGATGCCCGACTTTTGTATCAGCTGGATACAGCAGCCATGCCCCCCTTGGTGCGTCAGGTATTCGATCGCCACATGAGCGATTTTAAAACCAGTCTGTTCGGCTCTCTAATTCGCGGCTGCAAACAGTGGTTCGAGCGCGCGGAAACCGTCAGCGGTTACGTCTTCGAGCCGCAACGCAAAGCGGCAATCGGCTATTTTCAAATGCGCCTGAGTCGAGATGGTTCTGCCCCGCACCAAGCCGAACTCACCGTCCACCCCGCCTACACTTGGCTCTACCCGGAACTGCTCGCTCAGATGGCCCGCATCGTTGGCGAATTCCCCGAGCAATCGTTGCAACTTGCCTCCACGGACTATCAAGCGGAGCGAGAGGAGTTCCTCGAACGCATTGGCGCCGAACCCATCGATCGTACCCTGCTCATGTGTCGCTCGGTGTGGCACAAGCTCCGGGAAACCAAACCTGCCTCCCTGGAGTGGCAGCTATCGGAAGTCCTGAGCGGTTTGCAACCCGTTCGCAAGCCCTTACCGGGACGGATGATGTGCTGGGAATCGTTCCAACATTTACCTGAAGACCATCTCCAATCCTCGGAAAAAGCGAGCAACCGTCGCGTTCCCAAGCCGAAGAAGTCCAACAATCGCCCATCGGAATAAATGCACGTTTGCGCTCTTGGATTGGATATCGGTCGCAAGCGAGTGGGAGTGGCTGGGTGCGATCGCCTGGGGTTGATTGCCACCGGATTGACCACCATCAAACGCAGTTCTTTTGCTCGCGATGTAGAGGAACTGCGCCATTGGGTTCAAGAGCGCGAAATTAGTCTTCTCGTGGTGGGATTGCCCTACACCCTCGACGGAACCCTCGGCTCTCAAGCCCGTCAAGTGCAAAAGTACGCGCGGCGACTCTCTGCAGCATTGGATATACCCATCGAATATACCGACGAGCGGTTGAGTTCCGTAGAAGCGGAAGAATTGCTGCAAGCCCGAGGAATTTCTCCCTCACAGAACAAAGCCGCCATCGATCGCCAAGCCGCCGCTCTGATTTTACAGCGATGGTTGGATTTGCGGCGAGAGGGTAATGGACAATTGACAATGGACAATTGACAATCGGTCAATTTTTCTTCTCCCCATCACCCCCTCACCCCATCACCCCATCACCCCATCACCCCATCACCCCATCTCCCCATCTCCCCCTCTTCCTTTCCGAATTCCGAATTCCGCATTCCGCATTCCGAATCCTCCCCCTTCCCATATCAACACAAATTCACGTTAAGCTATTCAAATGATTAAGTTTTATAGCACGTGAGTATCGTCACCCTACAATCCGTTAAAAAAGACTTCGGGATTAAAGAGATTCTGCGAGACGCGAGCCTGAGTATCGATGCCCGAGACAAAGTGGGGTTAATCGGCACGAACGGGTCGGGGAAATCCACGCTCCTCAAAATGATTGCCGGTCTCGAACATTTCGATGGGGGCGAACGAATCGTCAACAGCCAACAGCGCCTCATCTATTTACCCCAACAACCGGAACTCGATGAAAGTCGTACCGTTCTCGAGCAAGTGTTTGCCGATAGCGGCGATCGCATGACCCTCGTGCGCGAGTACGAAGAACTCTCCCATCGCATGGCCCAAGTGGAAGGGGAAGAGTTAGAACGGTTGATGGCCAAGTTGGGACGGGTCACCGAACAAATGGCGGCAACGGAGGCCTGGGAACTGGAAACCCAAGCCAAAATTATCCTTTCCAAGTTGGGAATCGTCGACTTCGATGCCAAAATCGCCCACCTTTCGGGGGGATATCGCAAGCGGATCGCCCTGGCAACGGCATTGCTAGCCGAACCCGATTTGCTGCTGATGGACGAACCCACCAACCACTTGGATGCAGAGTCGGTGCAGTGGTTGCAGGAGTATCTGGGTCGGTATCGGGGGGCGGTGTTGCTGGTCACTCACGATCGCTATTTTCTCGATCGGGTCACCAATCGCATCCTCGAAATCGATCGCGGCGATCTCTATGCGTGGGGCGGAAACTATTCCTATTTTTTAGAGAAAAAAGCTCTGGCAGAAGAAGCCGAAGCCAGCAGCCAGCGCAAGCACCGAGGGGTCTTGCGCAGAGAACTCGAATGGCTCAAACGGGGACCGAAGGCTCGCAGCACCAAACAAAAAGCCCGCATCCAACGCATTCAGGATATGGAAGCGACGGAGTTTAAATCGAGCTTGGGCAAAGTCGATATTTCTACCCCCGGTCGTCGGATCGGTAAGAAAGTTATCGAGGTCAAAAACCTTTCTAAAACTTACGAAAATCGCCCCTTAATTCAAGACTTTACCTACGAATTCAATCGCGAAGACCGGGTGGGAATTATTGGGGGAAATGGCACGGGCAAATCCACCCTAATGAACCTGATTTGCGGGCGACTCGAACCCGATGGTGGAACGGTGGAAATTGGCTCGACTATCCACATCGGTTATTTCGATCAGCATTCGGAAGACTTGATAAATGCAGGAGATCGCAACCAACGGGCGATCGACTATATCAAAGATGTGGCAGAGTTGGTGACGACCGCCGATGGCAGTACGATTACCGCCTCCCAAATGTTGGAGCGCTTTTTGTTTCCCCCCGCCCAACAATACGCCCCCATTTACAAACTGTCTGGGGGAGAAAAACGCCGCCTCTTTTTGCTTCGGGTACTGATGAGCGCCCCCAACGTTCTGATTCTCGACGAACCCACCAACGATTTAGACGTGCAAACCCTGGCAGTCCTCGAAGAGTATCTCGATGACTTTAACGGTTGCGCGATTATTGTGTCTCACGATCGCTATTTTCTCGATCGTACGGTGTACAAAATATTTGCGATCGAATCGGAAGGTCGCATCCGCCAGTACCCCGGCAACTACTCGATTTATCTCGAATACAGACAAGCCGAAGAAGCCGCCGCCAAGGAAGCCGAATCCCCCAAACCGACTCCGGCGAAAGAGCGCAAACCTGCCTCCACCTCCAATAAACCGCGCCGATTGTCTTTTAAAGAAAAACGGGAGTTCGAGGTGTTAGAAACGAAAATTCCCGAACTCGAAGCTGAAAAAGCCGAAATCGAAGCGACGCTGTACGGCAACCCTCCCGATGGATATACCCAAGTGCGGGAACTCTCGGAACGCTTGGCACAACTCGATCGCGAAATTGACGAGGCCACGGAACGCTGGCTGACTCTAGCGGAAGTCGATGCGAACTCTTAGATGGTCTTACCGTTTGCCAAGGGGTGACCCTCACAAAGGGTTAGAGGGTTTTTGACCGGACAACAGGAACGCTTTCCGGGCGGAGTCGGTTTGAGATCGCACTTGCCAGTTCTATGCGGATAATAATGTCATCCTACCCAGGTCTTTCTCCCCCCGAACGCCTTCACGACTGTCCGAATTAATCGAGTTGTGATGATATGAGGGGTATGAGCCTCCAGTCGATCGTAAAGGTTTTTATGACGATCTCAAATATAATGAAGCCACTTCAAAAGTCAGGCTAAACTGGTGAATAAATCTGTTGTCTTTCGTCTTTTTGTAATGGTCCAAAATCATCGGGTAATCAAGAACGATGGTACAATCTGATGAGGGGTTAAACCCCTCATGTAAGATTTTTAATTTGTGAATAAAATTTGGTATTTAAGTTGAGATTGTTGTATGAAAGACAACTTTGAATAGAAAAGTAATTACAATCGAGAATAGAGAGCCAAGATTCGCTCTACCGATCGAATTTAATGACGATCGAACTAAAGAGATCGTCTCCATCAGTAACATCTACTAGTTAATATGGAATTAGGTAGTCAGCCCGGTCAGGCTGCTGAAGAATATCCCCATCCAGGTGCACGATTGATTGGTACGGTCATTGCCCTGGTCACCTTGACCTTACCCTTCTGGACCATTGCTCGCTACTCTCTTGAGGATACAGCTCGGGGAGCGCAAACCCCGACTCCCACGTATCCCTTGCACCAAGTCCGAAAGTAAATGGCTATCGAGATTCCTCGCACTCGGGTTAATTTCCCCGAATCGGATGCCGTGCCTTAGAAGTCAGCGCGGCACCGACTTCTAAGGCGCTCTCGTGACAGACGCTCTCGCTCGAACTCGCAGCGAACTGAGTGCGAGTGCTGCTGCCGGTGGAATGAATTGTTGCACGAACCCCACCGCCACAATTTCTTATGCAAAGAAATTGTCAATTGCTGACATTTTGACCGGCGGCGAGGTTGCTTTTCGTTCTATAATAAAGAGCTGGCTTTCAATCGCCATAAAGCCTTTCGATTTCACGCTCGAATCACTCCCAAACGCTTAGACGTTAGGAGTGACTTTTTCGTTGGGCGAACGTTGTTGACTTCAAACTTTCTTAAGGAATAGCTCCATTATGACAGATCCTATTCGTTTCCTAATGTGTGCTCCCGAGCATTACGACGTGGATTACGTCATCAATCCCTGGATGGAGGGCAATATCCACAAATCGACTCGAGAGCGGGCCGTCGAACAATGGCAAGGACTTTATCATTGCCTCAAAGAGCGGGCGTTGGTGGATTTAGTCGAACCCCAAAAAGGTTGGCCGGATATGGTGTTTACCGCCAATGCCGGATTAATTTTAGGAAAAACCGCCATTCTCAGTCGCTTCTACCATCCCGAACGACAGGGCGAAGAACCCCATTTCAAAAAATGGTTTGAAGAGCAAGGCTTCACCGTCTGCGAACTGCCGAAAGATTTACCCTTTGAAGGGGCAGGAGATGCCCTACTCGATCGCGCTGGACGTTGGTTGTGGGCGGGATACGGTTTTCGATCGGAACTCGATTCCCACCCCTACATCGCCAAGTGGCTCAATATCGAAGTTCTCTCGTTGCATTTAGTGGACGAGCGGTTCTACCACCTCGATACCTGCTTCTGTCCCCTCTCCGGTGGCTATTTACTCTACTATCCTCCCGCCTTCGATTTCTACTCCAATCGCACGATCGAGATGCGGGTTCCCGCCGACAAGCGCATTGCTTTGAGCGAATCCGATGCCGTGAACTTCGCCTGTAACGCGGTGAATATCGATCGGGTGGTGGTGATGAACAAAGCCAGCGATGCTCTCAAACAGCAGCTGGAAGAAAAAGGATTTGAAGTTATCGAAACCCCCCTCACGGAATTTCTCAAAGCGGGTGGGGCCGCCAAATGCCTGACCCTGCGCGTTACCGAACCCGTGGATGCCGATGTTAGCGCGGGCGCTTTGGTGCAAAGTTGCACCATCAAGATGGAAGGCCATCTGCTCGATTCGGGTTCCATCAACCGCGTCCTCGATTTAGTCATCGATGGTGGGGGAAGCTTCCAAGTTCTCAACTTCAATTTAGGGGAACAGCGACATAGTACCTCCTCGACGGAAATTCGGATTTCTGCACCTTCCCCAGAAATCCTCGAAGAGATCGTAGCCCAGTCGATCGATTTAGGGGCGACGGCTTTACCCCAAGACGAACAGGATGTGCACCTCGAACTGGTGACCCAAGCGGGGGTTTCTGCCGATGATTTCTACGTCACCACCATCTATCCGACGGAAGTGCGCGTCAACGGCGAGTGGGTGCGGGTGCAAAACCAACGAATGGATGGGGTAATTGCCCTGACGGAAACCCCCAACGGTTCCATGGCGCAATGCAAGCTCTTGCGAGACTTAGAAGTGGGCGAGCGCGTCGTTACCGGTGTGGGGGGCATTCGCACCCTGCGCAAAGAACGAGGACTGAAAAACCAGGAATTTAGCTTCATGTCCGCTGGGGTATCGAGCGAACGTCGGGTGGAATTAGTCGTCGAACAAGTGGCCTGGGAACTGCGCCAAATTCGCGATCGCGGCGGAAAAGTCGCCGTCACCGCCGGACCGGTGGTCATCCATACCGGAGGGGCCGAGCATCTATCGAGTCTGATTCGCCAAGGTTACGTCCAGGCACTGCTGGGGGGGAATGCGATCGCCGTCCACGATATGGAACAGGCTCTGCTGGGTACCTCCCTCGGGGTGGATATGAAACGGGGGGTTGCCGTACGCGGCGGTCACCGACACCACCTCAATACCATCAATACCATTCGTCGTTGCGGTAGTATCGCCAACGCCGTCGAGCAAGGGGTGGTGACGCGCGGGGTGATGTACGAATGCGTCCAGAATAACGTGCCCTTTGTCTTAGCCGGTTCTATCCGGGATGACGGTCCCTTGCCGGATACCCAGATGGATTTGCTCAAAGCTCAGGCAGAGTACGCCCAGTTGCTTGACGGGGTGGAGATGATTCTGATGCTTTCGACGATGCTGCACTCCATTGGGGTGGGGAATATGACCCCCGCTGGCGTGAAGATGGTGTGCGTGGATATCAACCCGGCCGTGGTGACTAAATTGAGCGATCGCGGTTCCGTGGAATCCACCGGCGTGGTGACAGATGTCGGTTTGTTCCTCAGCTTGCTGGTACAGCAGCTCGATCGGCTCACCAGTCCCTATCCGACAAAGACAGCGATCTAAGCTAAGGAACTTGACACTCCCCCGCTTCAAATGCGGGGGATTCTGGGTTCGTAGAACTGAACTTACGCGCACCTTGCCATAGCTCGGTTGGCAGAGGTTCTGTTCTCCCCAAGCGTCAGTGTGAGCCGTGAATCGGTGTCGAACGAGCGCGAACGACGTTGCGAACGACGCCGGTTTTCAGTAAGATTTCTGATAATTTGGGTCGAGTATGAGATGAATGACGGTTCGCGCGCGGGTCATTTGGGGAGGATTTTGAAGACCCATATCCAACGCCAGTTCGATTGAATTTCGGGAATTGTCAGTTTCCCAAAAAGCGACAAAATGCGAGTGCCAACTGCAATCGATCTCGTTCTTCCATCAGCACGATCGCTTATCCACCATCACATTTGAATAATGTAGCGATTATTGGGCTATGCGCTTGCGCGCAGGCTTCGCCTAGGACTCTGCTCAGCCCGAACGGTGGTCAAGAAACGCTGCTTGTCAGTCCTGTGTATGACTGGTACTTTATTTCTGCGCAAATCCCCTACCACTCAACGATTCGGACTATTGAATTCAATCGTCAATTCGTCGGTCTGTACGGGAGTGCTGAATGGTGGACATTGATCAAGAGATTGCCGTCCGGACCACGAACATACCCAAATGTGAACTCTACCTTCACTTCCTCACCAGTCTCTGCATCCTCAAAAAAGTAGTTGCCCATGGCAACAGCAGAGTCGCTGTCAGTGATAATGTCGGCATTTTCAAAGCGGACCTCACTCCATGGCTGCAACGCGAAGCCGGTGTCTTCATCCACCATACCGCCAACGAAATAGGAGACGGCTTCGTCCTCAGTGAGGCGAAACTGATCGGTCGAAGCCTTAGTCGGCTTGAAGAGGACGGCGCCTTCGTCGTAGGCGTAGAGCATATCTACGTGCTCTGCTGCCAACCCGTGATAGTCGCCACCATTTAAATAGGCTCTGCCGATCGCAATGATGCCTTCAGCCCACACGTTCTGCGCCTCTTTGACCTCGGCTTCCGTGATTGGCTGCGCGATTGCCGGACCACCCATAAGAAGAAACCCGACCGCGATGGCTCTAAAAACTCCTTTAATCATAAGTAGTTTATCCTCTGGTTATTGAAAAATAGGAAAATTGTTAACCGCCCCGATTCAGCGATGACAGATACAATAACATAGAACAGTGATGTGCTTCACCCAATCCACACTGATTACAAAAATATACAAACTTCACATGACTCGCATCTCTCTGGCGAAACATTTAAGATTGGCCCTTTGTCCCAGATGCTCTAGATTGAGTTGACAACTCCGGTAATGCGCCTCCCTCACAAACGCGAGTACGCCGATTCTGAGGCGGTGCGGGGCAAGGAGCATAACCAAACGATCGAATTGAGATAACTGGTTCGGTTGATTGGTTGTTTTCTTGCACTGTGAAACCCTCGCAGAAACTTGTCGGGTGGGCAAGTATTCGAGCGGGGATTTCACAGCATTTTCCCCTGTGACTTAACCCAACGTCAGTTTTGGATAAGACTGTTTCAGGTGAGGGTGGGGAATAGGGAATAGGGAATGGGGAATGGGGAATGGAGTATTTTTCTCCCCACTGTAGTGCTATAAGTGTTGTCATCTCACTTTCGAGAGACTTGCCGACTATCCAAATATCACCCAGAGTAAGCATCCCGGCGAGGTGGCTTCAGCAAAACTGACGTTAACCCAAACAGACGTTAAGCTCATTCTCGACATCCCGATTTACGTCGAGAGCAACCCAATAAACCCGCAATCGCCATCAAACCCAGCAAACCCGTCGTTGGTTCGGGAACGGAGGACGACCCTCCAGGAAATGTCGCATCGAAAGAACCATCCGCTTCTGCAACGTTGGAGGCAACAGGATTAAAAAAGAAGTCGATCTGACCGTTGACTTTCACCAGTTCGCTCACCTGAAGGTCGAGATCGCCAAATTCATTCGTTAAAGTTTCCGAGAGTCCGGGAACCAAACCCACAAACAAGAATAAATCCGTGCTTCCAGCGAGTCCGTAGCTGAGATTATCCCCATCTTTAGTGACGTAGGCAATATTGGGATCGACGGTACGCTGGAATCCTCCTCCCTCCCGGAAGGCGGTATAAATGGCTTCCCTGCTGGCCAGAAATGCGAATCCATTGTTGTTGAGAACGTCGAATAACTGGGTTTGGGTAATGCCATTTTTGGTCAAGTTGGCATCGAACGCCAGATCGAACCAAGTATTTGCCAGATTATCGGCACCAAAGGCGGTATCGAGGGAGTCCCCAAATAAATCTTGAGCCGTTAGACTGCTAAAGGTCGTCGTCGTGCCATCGTCGAAATCAACGTTTAAATTCGTGACCCCTTCGTAGGCTAAAAAGTTATCGAAGGAGGGCAACCCGGATTCGCTACTTCTAAAGAGTTCGATGTTGCCACCGGGATCGGGCGCAGTACTGCTACCATCGGTTAACGCGGATACTAGCAGCGTCGCATCTGCATTTTGGGAAACCAAACATTCGAGGGTGCCGTCCGGTTCGGGACAGGCAAAGGTCCCGTTGGGGACGAAGACCTGAAAATCCGCAGCGGAATCGATGCCGAATTGCGGTGCGCCGGTTCCGGTAATACTGGCACCGGTGATGGTGGCGGCGAGTGCTGGGGAAACCGCAGCCAACGCACTGGCGATCGCCGAGGTATAGATGAAGGCTTGCTTGACTCTTGTGTTCATCGGGATCTGTCTCCAGAAATTTCGAGCAGTCAGAGTTCGTTATCGTTCGCGATCGAGCAAAGGTTATTTTCGAGAAAGCGCTCTCACACAACGCACAATTGGAGTTGACACTCCCCCGGTGACAACACGGGGGTTTTGGCTCGCTTTCCGAGCGGATAATATTTGATTGGATTCGGTCTTTGACTGGATAACCGAAGCGACCGAAGTTGTTATTGGGATGAAGCTAGATCGTACGGATGGGTAAGGTCGATCGATCTTACCCATCGTCCGTATAATTACAGATTATATCGATCTATTATCATCGAGCAGACGAAGGTTATTTCCGTATTGTTCCGGAGTGGCGATCGAAATGTTCCAGTCTCGATTTGTGAAACTTGTAAATGGTGAAACTTGTAAAATTGGTACGGTGCAGATTGGCGATCGATCGCCCCTACACTTCAGCCCAACGACGGAGGAGATTGGCATGACTTTTGGAAATCAGATCGAACTCGATCGTCTTACCGGATTTCTGAAAGATCGATCGTCGCGCGGTATCTAAGTCGAATAAAATTTCTCGCTTCATCGGATCGCGCACCAAACTTTGCACCCACGCCACCACCACCAGACGAATCCCTTGGGTAATGGGGGATACCCGATGCAGCGCACCGGAAGGGTAGACGATCGCCGAGCGGGCCGGTAACTTATAGGAGCGATCGCCATCGGTATTTTCCACGATTAGTTCTCCCCCTTCGTAGTCTGTCGGATCGCTCAAAAATAGCGTCAGGGAGACATCCGATCGCAAAAACCCGCGATTACCCATCAGAGCGTTATCGGCGTGAGAACCGTAGGACATTCCCGTTTCGTAGCAACTGAACAGCATCGAATGAATGGTTTTGGGTTGAGTTGCAACCTTAAATAAGGGATTGCGCCACAGTGCCGACGATACCATCTCCGTCAGTTCTGAGGTATACTCTGCTTTTTTGGTGAGCTGGGTGTTATTTTTAACGAGTTTGGCGTGCCATCCTGCCGTCAGCTTACCATCGATAAAATCTTGAGGATCGAGGCGATCGGTAATGTGTTGGAGTTCCTCTGAAGTGAGAACGTCGTCAATGGCAAAAATCATACTCCTCGGCTCGATGGTGCTAGTTCGGTGTTGGCAGAGTTTTTCGCGATCGGGGTGAACGAGCAATGCCACATTAATGCAAGAATTTATAGATTATAGCGGCAAACGAGTCGGGAATGTCGCACTGGAAAAACGACTGCACGAAAATCATTTAATGTCAATACTTTGCGCCATTTTTCAAGGCGGTTTTCAGTGGATGGGAGATGGGGTTTTATCCATCGAACCTCCGTCGTAGCTCCCGAGAATAAAAGATAGTTATTATCAATTAAGTTTTAAAAAATCCTCAAGGAAAAATCTGATGAAAACAAAAGCAGCAGCATTACTACTTCTCCTCGGTTTAGTTGCACCCCTTGGCGCTTGTGGTACGGACGAAGGTGGCGAAGAAGTTGAAGAACCCGCAGAAGTTGAAAACGAGGATAACACGGCTCCGAGCGATGACGGTGGCGAAGGTGGTGAAGATGGTGACGATGAGGATGATGACGACGATGACGATGATGATGACGACGACGATTAAGGCGGTGAAGGTGGCGAAGGCGGCGAAGGTTAATCTATCATTGAGCACCATCGAGGCCTAACATTTGTTGAACTCGACGAGTTGCGCTCAAACAAAATTCCGAATCCCATCATTGAGAAAAGGCGTGGAGAAAAATCGACTTCCTCCCGCCTTTTCTTTTTGCTATTTTGGCTTCGGAGGGTATCGCTGCATTCAGTTCGGTTAGGACAGTTTAATCTCAAACCAGTACCAGCTCCCCCCGCTCACAACACCAGTGTCCGCGCCTAACATGGCGGTGGCGATACAGTGCCGTAGCAGTTCTCCATCGGATGCGATACAGTACCAGAGTAGGCAAACCCATGGCAAAAAAGATTGCCTGCAACCTAATGACCGATCGATACTGTCAATCGGTACCGCGAAGGTGTCATCTCATTGCAGAGGCGCGACCTCACAACTCAACCCGGTAAAAGCGTCAGACTCTCGAACTACTGACACGGTGAATTATGCCCAAACCTCAAAACCTTAGCGATCGAATTTACCAGTTTTTAGGAAATAACTTCTCTTATCTCAAATGGGTTTATCAACTCATTAGTTATAAATTTCACCAACTCAAAAAACCATCTCATTTAAGCTGGAATCAATTCCAAAAAATTCAGTATCGTCCTTCTAAAAGGGTAACTTTTCCCTCAGGAAGCTTAAAATTGGTTGGGGACTTATACTTAGGCGATCGCACTGAAGAAAAACCCGTTATCTTACTGTTGCACGGCTCATCGGTATTTGGCAGAAAACTCCCCCTCATTCAAGCCCTATCCCAAGAATTTCAACAGTTGGGCTATTCGGTCTTTGCCTTCGACGCGCGAGGCTACGGCGAATCGGAAAAACCCCAAGAATACACCCCCGAATCTCTAGATTTCTCCCAGGACGTGCCATCGGCGATCGACTTTTTGAGTGAGACAGAAGGGTTTGCTAACCGTCGCTTTTACGTTATCGGTCATTCCTTTGGGGGTGGGGTGGCACTAGGTGCGCAAGCTCGAGATTCCCGCATTGAAAAAGTCGCGATTTTCGGACCGCCGCGTCGATTATCCGAGCGCTTTTTAAACGTCGAAGCCCGAGAAAAGATTAAGTTACTCGTCCGCTGGCAAGGGGATATGCAACTCGATCGACCTTTGGGATTTGAGATGTGGAGTAAAGCCCTGGCTCCGTTGAATATTGAAAACTACGCCGCAGCATTTTCTACGCCGGGACATACACCTCTGTTCATTATCGATGCGGAAGACGAACCGCCAGCGGATTTAGCATTTTTAAAAGCATTTTACCAACGCACCGTCGAACCGACGGACTATTGGACGGTTCCCCAGACCAATCATTACTTAGATTCGGGTTTTCGGCTGAACGTACCCTATTACTACCCCAAAACCGTTCGGTCTTTTGTCGAGAGAATCGATCGATGGGAATAGACCTATGGAGGAAAAGGGTTAAGGGTTAAGGGTTAAGGGGGAAAGGGGGAAGAAATTCATGACTTCGGCATAGATATTGATTGACGCCATGTGCAACTTAATTCTCCAAAATCCTCTCGCACGGGGGGAGCGGGGGGAGAAAGATCGAAAATACGCTCGTATTAGATCTAACTGTCCGCGCCCTCACGGCAATATAGCTATATGACTGCTGGCTCGCAGCGATCGAACAGGTTACCATGCAAAGCGAGGAGAGACTCTCGGGGATGCCACGGGATAAGCCATCGCCTCGGACGGTTCCCGAACTAATTCGATAACCCCAGCAATCAGTTTCCAGCAGGGATCGTCCCCTTCCCAGCTTGGCGGTCGGTGGGGTAGACTCAAACTGACGGTAACCAGACAAGGAAGCTGGGGAATATAGCCGTACTGAAGCTTAGCTGCCAGCACCGGATCGGTAATACTCGCGCCAGACAAACGCTGTCCGGTATTGGTAACAATGTTTCCTTTCCATTGCGTACCGCCACTGCGCCGTTGGATGCCTTGCACGGAAAAAGAAATCGCTTGTACCAGTTGTAAGGTGCGTCGTTGGCGAACGGGTTGCGCTTGCAAAAACGGTAAGGACACGTATTTTTTCGTATTGTGCAAAATATTGCGATCGCCACTGCAATATTTCAACACATCCTTGGGTTGCACTTGTCCGACTTTGCGCCAACTTCCGGGCAAAATCAGACGGTTTTCGCAGTTCCAGTCTCGAGTGGTAGGGTTTGGGGCCAAGGGAATTTCTAAAATATCGAGCAGTTGCGGTTCCCGACCGTTCAGGAGTCGCGCGTTGGCACTCACCCGACCATCTTCGCCATTGGCAACGGGACGAATCCATTGACCGGTTTTGGGTTCGATGCCTGCGATGCATCGTTCGCCGTGTTTCCAGGAATTAGCCAGACAAATAATCTGAGTTACAGGTGACATATAGTTACGTTGCCCCATTTTTGATTGAGATATTCTGCCACCAAGCGACGGTGACAGTGGTGCGGTTTCGCTTCACTACACAGCAGACAGCCACCATCGAGTAGTTCGGGGGTCACGTGTTTCTCGATTTGGCGTTGTTCCATCAGATCTAAAAACGCTTTTTCGTAGGTTTCCCAATCTCCACCCTGTTTTTTGTAGCGATCCAAAATCTCTTTGGTGGGAGCGAGATCGAGAAGGTGATAGTATTCGATATTGCCGATGCGGTTGAGGAAATATTCTAAATCTTTGCGTTTGGCAAATCCGGCGAGTTGGGAGACGTTATTGAGGCGGGTATCGATGATGCGCCGAACGCCGGATTCGATGAGGGTTTCAAAAAAGATTTGGGCTGTTTTTTTGGTAAAACCGATGGTGAAGAGGTCGATCGAAGATTTCGCGTTCATGTTTTCCCACGGGGTTTTTCAACGTAAGCAATTTTTTCCCCTTGTTGGCGGTAGGCTTGTTGCAAGCAAGATTCTCGGGTTCGCGGTAAGGTTGCCACCGAGTCTCGATCGCTCGCGAACAAAGAGAGTTGTTGGGGTTGGTTTTGAAGGTCGATCGGATGCAAATTTTGTAAATACAGCAACCGTTCTTCGAGGTTATCGTGAGATTCTAATTCCCCGGATTCTAAAATATGCTGAATTTGTAAATTGTAATTTTTTAAAACTTGACAAATTAAAATTGTCCTGTGACAGGTTATCGGGTCTTTTTCCGCACAGGTTAAACAAATTCGATATTTTTTCATGCCTTCGAGGAGACGATCGATACCTTGTTGAAATAAATCGGTTTGAGCGATGCGATCGTACAGTGCTTTGCCCCCAACGTAACAGCTGAGCTGGGTCGGTCTGGCGCCTAGCTCTTTACCCAGGAAAACATACTGAATATTGGCTTGCTTTAACGATTGCTGTAAAAAAGAACGATTGAAGTGGGGCAGATATTGGCTATAGGGATGCGATCGGACATCGGCAACTGCAGTGATTTGATTATTTTTTAGATTTTGAATAAATTGTGTGATTTTTAAATTTGAATGTCCGATTGTAAAGATCGTTCGGTTCTTATTCACATTTAAATTGCAACTCATGAATTTATCTACTATAAGCTAACATTTTAAAAAACATAACGTCAAGATGAGTAACATCCGTAAAATTTCGTTCGTACAAATACTGAAACTTGTCTCGTTTAGGTTTTCAAAAATTGTTTTTTAGAGGGCAGAAAATATCATTACAATCTACTCATCTCGTGAAGACGAATTTAGAGCTTAAAATACAAGCATTATCGACTCAATATTTTCAAGTTTTTTCGCAAAATTACGGATTGCCAACGGAGGAATAACGACAACATCAGTGAGGAATTTAGAAATTGACAAAATTTTGAGCATCGGTCATCTTAGGGGTAGATAAATCTACCAAACCGACATTTTCATTCCGTTGCTCGTGTATCTAAAGAAACATCGGATGTCGGCAATCTTTTGAGACGGGTCTTTTGTAAATCTTCCTCGATTTAAAGAGGGGTTAGGGGGGGTTGAGAAGAGTTATATCTTCACGATCTCGATATTTTTTCTCACCGCCCCAACCTGGCCAAAGTTTTGTCAATTTTTGACGGAGAGTCTTCATTCATGCATAACGTAGAGTCAAGCATCCCGCGTCGCAATCGCGTTTCTGTATCCTCGAACGATCCGAACGATTTAGCATTTGTCGTGAATTCCAGTCAGTTTACGGGAGTCGTTCAATTTTCCGGTCCGGAGGGATCTTGTTCGGGGTCGTTACTCGCAGGGGACGATCGCCATATTCTCACGGCAGCCCACTGCTTCAACAACGCCGATAACTCGGCAAACCTCAATCCCAATCCTGGCGAGTACGAGGTTTTCTTCGATGTACCCACCGGTCGCGTTACCGTTCCCGTCGAGGCCATTTTCATTCATCCCAATTGGACGGCCGGTCAAGATAACGACAATGACATTGCCATTATCAAACTCGCCCAGTCCGCCCCGGAAGCGGCCGATCGATACGAAATTAACACTGAATTCGACGAAGTGGGGCAAACCTTCATTCGGGTGGGCTATGGGGTGAGCGGAACGGGGGCAGCCGGAGAGGTCACCGATGAAACCGAGTCCACCAAGCGATTCGGACAAAACCGCTACGATGCCTTGGGGGATATTTTCCGGGAACCACCCTCCAACGATTTGAGTGTCGATCCGGGATTGCAACTCGCCTACGATTTCGATAACGGTTTGCCAGCCAACGATGCATTTGGGGTGGAGTACGGCATCAACGATTTGGGCGTGGAACGAGAAATTGGCACGTCGGTGGGAGATTCTGGCGGGCCGGCATTTATTAATAATCGGATTGCCGGGGTGGCATCCTACGGCTTTTCCTCAACGCCAGATATCGACAATCCGACCAATAACACCAGTTTTGGCGAATACTTTGCCGATACCCGCGTATCCGCTTATGCCGGTTACATCGCCCAAACCCTAGCGACCTCTCGCGGTGGCGACGATACCATTGTCGGAACCAACCGCAACGATTTACTGTTTGGTAATGCTGGAAACGATCGCCTCACGGCTTCAATCGGCGACGATCTGGCAGCCGCCGGACGGGATGACGATATCGTGACGGGAGACGATGGAAACGATCTGCTGTGGGGAAATCGCGGCAACGATTCGGTGGATGGGGGCAACGGAAACGACTTTTTATGGGGTGGGAAAGATGATGACACCCTGATTGGCGGTGCTGGAAACGACGTTCTCAGTGGAGATTTGGGTAATGATGTGCTGACGGGGGGCGAAGATAGCGATCGCTTCGACTTCCGCGAGAGCGATGGGGTGAATACTATTACCGATTTTACCGACGGGCAAGATTCCATCGGTCTTTCGGGAGGACTAACCTTTGCCCAGTTAACGATCGCTCAAGTGGGTAACGATACCCAAATTACCGCTGCGGGTGGACTCTCGGTGACCTTGCAAGGTGTGAATGCTGGGGCGATCGATGGGGCGGATTTCGTAACTTTATAGAGTTTACCGAATTCCCTCTGTTTAGATTGGCGTGGTACGGCTAAAATTATGCTGGAGAAATATGGAATGATACCTATTTTTAAGGAAGGTACGAAACCAACATTCTCTTGCACAACTGAAAGCTGGCTGCGCCACAACTGTTATATTAATTTTCTATCGACTTTTTTTCGATCGCGAAACTCTAAGGAAATGATGATGATTCCGAGATTATCGTTTCGAGAAAGCCAAACACCAGATTTAGCTCGTTTTTTCGATGAACTCAAGAAAACACCATTTTCTGGAGAAGTTCGATCGGATTTTGCGAGCCGATTGAGTTTGTCGACGGATAATAGTATTTACCAAATTCTACCACAATCGGTGGTATTTCCGCGCACCACTGAGGATTTAATTTATTTATTTAAACTTGCCGATCGAGATATATTTAAATCGATTCATTTTTCGCCCCGTGGGGGAGGTACGGGAACCAACGGACAATCATTATCTGGAGGGATGGCGATCGACGTTTCTAAGTACATGAATCAGATTCTGGAGGTGAATCTAGAAGAACAATGGGTACGGGTACAGCCAGGGGTTGTTTTAGATCGATTAAATGCCGTTCTCAAACCCCACGGTTACTTTTTTGCGTTGGATATTGCCCCTAGCAGTCGAGCAACCATTGGTGGGGCAATTAATACCGATGCCTGCGGCAAAGGTTCGCGGATTTATGGCAGAACTAGCGATAATCTTTTAGAACTGACTTGGGTGTTGCCGGATGGAACCGTTGGGAACTCAAGTGGTTGCGATTTAAACCAGTTAGAACGGGTTAAGCAAGAATCGGGAAGATTGGGAAAGATTTATCGGCAAGTGGATGAGATTGTTTCGGCGAAGCAGCAGCTGATTGAAGAAACATTTCCCAAAATGCCTCGATTTATGACGGGATATAATTTAGCGAAGGTGTATTCCCAGAATCGAGAATGTTTTGACTTAAATCGCATCATTGCCGGTTCGGAAGGAACGCTGGCAGTGGTTACGGAAGCCAAGCTCAAGTTAACCCCGATTCCCCAGCATAAAGTTTTACTGGTACTGCACTATCACGGTTTTAACGATGCCCTTGCCGATGCAGAAACGTTACTGAAGTCAGATCCTGCTGCGATCGAAACCATCGACGAGAAAATTTTAGAACTGGCGAAGCTGGATGAAATATACGATGCAGTTCGAGATTCGATCGGGGAAGCCCAAGCGATTAATTTAGTCGAATTTACCGGAAGTAGTTTGGAGGAGATACGAGAAAAAGTCGATCGCATTTCTCAGAAACTCGATCGGGCGATCGGATATTATCTTGCAAAGAGCGATCGGGAAATAGCAGACTTGTGGCAGTTGCGAAAAAAAGGGGTTGGATTGCTGGGAAATCGTCCCGGCGCGCGCAAACCGATCGCCTTTATTGAAGATACCGCCGTTCCCCCTCAAAATTTAGCAGCTTACATCGCAGAATTCCAGACGCTACTGACTCAATACCATCTCGATTATGCCATGTTCGGTCATGTGGATGTGGGCTGCATTCACGTTCGTCCAGCCTTGGATTTGAAAGTGCCTGAAGATGAAGCTTTGATTCGAGAACTATCGGATAAAGTAGTCGCCTTAGTCCGCAAATATGGTGGAGTGATGTGGGGGGAACACGGGAAGGGTTTTCGCAGCGAATATACGCCAGTATTTTTCGGGGATGAATTGTATCGAGATTTGCGGAAAATTAAAGCAGCATTTGACCCGGAAAATCGCCTCAATCCCGGCAAAATTGTGACCCCGTTGGGGAGCGAAGAAAAAGTAGCACCGTTGGAATCGCCGTTGCGGGGACATTTCGATCGCCAAGTTCCAGAATCAACGCGCAAGAATTACGAATCGGCGTTTAATTGTAACGGCAATGGGGCGTGTTTTAATGTGGATTTGGATGGGGTGATGTGTCCGTCCTATAAAGAAAATCGAGATCGCATCCATTCTCCCAAAGGACGCGCCAGTTTGTTGCGGGAGTGGTTGCGGCAGTTGGCAATTTCTGAGGATGGGGAAAAACCGGATAACGTTTTTGCTAAACTGTGGCATACCCTGGGGAAATTTGGTGGTGTTTACGACTACTCCCACGAAGTTTATGCGGGGATGCACGGCTGTTTGGCGTGTAAAGCTTGCGCCACTCAATGTCCGATTCACGTGGATATTCCGGCGCTGAAATCGCAATTTCTCGATCGCTACCATACGCGATATTTGCGATCGCCACGGGATTACCTCAGCGGGTATATTGAATTTTTGCTAGAGTGGCAATCTCGCGCGCCTCGGTTCTGGAATGCGATCGCCTTAAATCCCCTCTCGCGGTGGGGGATGGCGCGGTTTTTCGGACTCATCGATCTTCCCAAACTTGCGGTGCCTACCCTTGGCGAATCCCTCGCTTGTCGCAACGCCTTTGATGTCGATGTCGCTGTCATGAGGAATTTGGCCGATTTACAACGCAAGCAAACTCTTTTACAACGCGAGCAAGATGCTCGCACTCGTTATCATTATCCCAACCAACCTGGTGGTTTCAATCTCGATGCCCTTGCCGATGTCGAAAATGGCGTTATTTTGCTGCAAGATGTCCTGACGAGTTTCTACGAACCGCAGTTGGTTCTCGATACCTACGACTTGTTGCGTCAACTGGGATATACCGTCTGGGTTCCCCCGTTTTTCCCCAGTGGCAAACCGCTGCACGTTCTCGGTTTTTTGCCTCAATTTCGGGAAAGAGTCGATCGCAACGCCGAGTTTCTGCAACAATTGGGGCGATCGGGTATTCCCATCGTCGGCATCGAACCGAGTATTACCCTCACCTATGGCGACGAGTACGCCAAAATTTTACCCAACTTACCCCGAGTTCGGTTGTTGCAAGAGTTTTTGCTGGAACATTGCGAGCGCCTCTCTTCTCACTCGGAAATTTTATCGGGTTCTGCAAACTCCCAGAATCGTGACGAGACATCCTATTATCTACTCAGTCACTGTACCGAAAAGACGCTGGCACTGGGAAGCCCTCGGCAGTGGCAACAGGTTTTTGAGGCGATGGGACTGTCGCTGAGTCTGGTGGAAGCCGGATGCTGCGGCATGGCGGGGATGTACGGACACCAACGGGAACATTCCGCTGCCTCCCGAGGGATTTATCAGATGAGTTGGGAGAAACATCTGGAGTCGATGCCGCAACCGTCGGTTCTGGCAACGGGGTACTCCTGCCGCAGTCAAGTCGAGCGATGTTCGGGGTGGATGCCGCGACATCCGGTGCGGGTATTGTTGGAAAAAATTAGGGAGAATTCGGGAAGGAACACTCCACTTTGATTTTCAGGTTACTTTTTGCCGTGCCTTTGGTGACGTAGGGAATTCCCGCTTCGCCGCCGACTTCGATGCCAAATTCGAGGGTAACTTTATCGATATTGGCGATCGCGACTTTGCGCAGGGCGTTGAGGGTAAAGTCGGTGTATTGGCGAATCGTATTTTCGATCGCTTTGGAACTTTGGCGGTGAGGGGAAATTTTGGGGGCAGATTGGCTGCGATCGGGAATATCGATCGGGGGTGGGATGATGCTCTCGAAACTTTTACTACCTTTGCCGAGGTTGTCTCGCGTCAGTTCTGCGGGTTCTTCCGATTCGGGTTCTTCTGATGTGGGGGTTGTTGGCAGTTGGAGGTTTTCGGTGGATTCGATGTAGAGGATGGTACCGTCTTCGAGTTGAATTTGGCTGAGTTGGGTCATTTGAGTTGCCGATCGATTTTTTCTAGCTTAACGTCAGTTTTGTTTAAGTCGTAGACTCAAATGCTGACTCGGATTGCTGTTCGGGCTGGCTGGCTATTCGAGAGGCCGCCCATCGCACATCGGAGAATCTCCTTGCGGGTGAGTCGGGTACTCTATTCCCCATTCCCCATTCCCCATTCCCTATTCCCCACCCTCACCCGAAACAGTCTTATCCAAAACTGACGTTAGCTTACGGTATGGGGAAGTTGGGGAGAGAATGAAAAATTAAAAATGCAAAATGAAAAATTCTTCCTTGTCCCCTTGTCCCCTTGTCTCCTTGTCCCCTTGTCTCCTTGTCCCCTTGTCTCCTTGTCTCCTTGTCTCCTTGTCCCCTTGTCTCCTTGTCCCCTTGTCTCCTTGTCCCCTTGTCCCCTTGTCCCCTCTCTCTTTAGGTTTTACAAATTCGATCGCACTAAATCATGAGTCGAGATGCGTTGGTAGTTGGCATTAATCGCTATCGGGCTGAGGGATTGGCGGATTTGTCCTCTCCGGCGGCAGATGCAGAGGCGATCGCCCAAATGTTGGAGAAATATGGCGGTTTTAAGGTGCGGCGCATTCCCGAGGCGATCGATCCGAACACGGGTTTGCCCTATGTGGGGAAGACGACGGAAGCTGCCTTGATGCAACTGGAAGAGGCGCTGGTGCAACTGTTTACCCCCGAAAGTCACCAAGTTCCGGATACGGCTTTATTTTACTTCTCCGGGCACGGAATTCGGAAGCAGCGAGGAGTGTCTGAAGGTTTTCTGGCGGCGAGCGATGTTTATCCCCAGATGGGGTTTTGCGGTTTGCCGTTGCAGTGGTTGCGGAAGCTGCTGGAGGCGAGTTCCGTGCGCCAGCAAGTGGTGTGGTTGGACTGTTGCCATAGCGGGGCGTGGCTGGGCGCTGGGGAGGCCGATCCGGGGGAACGCGGTCGGGGTCGCGATCGGGCGTTTATCGCCGCAGCGCGTGATTTTGAGGGGGCAGAGCAAGAGATTACCAGCCCCTACAGCGTGATGACGAGGGCGCTGCTGGCGGGACTCGAACCGCAACCCGATCGCCCGGTAACCAATATTACGTTGGTGGATTTCCTGAATCGGGAGTTGCAAAATGCGACCCAGCGTCCCATTTATACCAATTTCGGCGAACCGATCGAATTGATTCGTCCCCTGGCTACCCCAGAGGAAACCGCTGCCCCCACGGAGGTTGCCGCCACGGATATTTGCCCTTACAAGGGGTTAGCCTATTTCGAGTGCAACGACGAAGATCCCAAATATTTCTACGGACGGGGGACGCTCACCGACGAACTACTCGATGGCGTGCGACGGGGGAATTTCCTGGCGGTACTGGGGGCATCGGGAAGCGGCAAATCTTCGGTGTTGCGGGCGGGATTGATGCACCAACTGAAGCGGGGACGGCAGGTATCCGGGAGCGAAACCTGGCAAGTGCGCGTCTTGGTGCCGGGAAGCCATCCCCTCGAGAGTTTGGCGGCGGCATTTCTGGATGGGGATGTGTCGGATTTGGAGCGATCGCAGCAGTTGGCGATCGCCGAACAGCGGATTGGGGAAGGGGCAGCGGGTTTGCGGCGATTGGTGCAGTCGGCAACGGCGAGTCGGGTGGTGCTGGTTATCGATCAATTTGAGGAAGTGTTTACCCTATGTAGCGATCGGGCGGAACGAGAACGGTTCTTCCAATGTCTCCTGGGGGCGATCCCCTCCTCTACCGTCGAAGAGGGCGAAGCATTTGGATTGGAGAGGGTGGATTTTTCCGAGATGTTATCGCCCAAATGCTTTGCCCCTACAGTCTCCCCCTCCTCCAAACTCTGCATCGTCCTCGCCATGCGGGCGGATTTTTTCAGCAAGTGCCTGGAACGGGAGTATAGCGGACTCGCCGATCGCATTCGCCAACATCTGGTAGCGGTGACACCGATGACTCGGGAGGAGTTAGAAGGGGCGATCGTTCGTCCGGCAAAGGATGTGGGGTTAGCGATCGAACCGGAACTGGTGCGGCAAATGCTCGCCGATGTGGTGGGTGCGCCGGGACATTTACCTTTGTTGCAATATGCGCTGCGGGAACTGTGGCAGTTGAGATCTCGATCCCCCCTAGCCTCCCTTGAGAAGAGATCTCCCCTAGCCTCCCTTGAGAATGGATCCCCCCTAGCCCCCCTTGAGAAGGGATCCCCCCTAACCCCCCTTGAGAATGGATCCCCCCTAACCCCCCTTGAGAATGGATCCCCCCTAACCCCCCTTTTCAAGGGGGGAACTGATTCTTCCCCCTTGCTAAGGGGGATTGAGGGGGATCTCTTAACCCTGAAAACCTATACCCAGTTGGGTGGGGTAATGGGAACCCTCAACGATCGAGCAACGGCAGTCTACGAGGGGTTGTCGGCGGCGGAACGGGAAGTGGCGAAACATATTTTTCTGGCACTGACGCAGTTGGGAGAGGGAACGGAAGATACCCGCAGACCCGTCCGCAAGTCGGAGTTGGTGACATCGCGGCATCCGGAGGCAATGGTAGAGGCGGTGGTGCAGAAGTTGGCAGACGAACGGCTCATCGTCACCCGCGAAGCAACCGATCGCTCGATATCCTCCAATCCCCCTTCTCAAAAGAAAAATATAACTGCCCCCCTTCCCAAGGGCGGGGATCGTACCCAGAAACGGGATTCTGCGGCGATTGTTGATGTGGCGCACGAAGCGCTGATTCGCCATTGGCAGAAATTGCGGCAGTGGCTGGATGAAAGTCGGGAAACTCTGCGGCAGACTCGGAAAATCGAGCAAGCAGCAGCGGAATGGGAAGAGCGGGGGAAGGGGAAGGATGAGCTATTGCAGGGGAGGCGGTTGCGGGAAGCGCGGGAGTTGCGGCAGGATGTGGCGCTGTCGAAGTTGGCGGAGGAGTTTATCGATCGGAGTGTTCGGCAGAGACAGATCGATTTGCTGAAGATCGCCGGTGTTGTCGCCATCCCCATACTTTTTGTCGTGGGGATTGTGGAACCGAGTTTGAGACAAGAGCGGATCGATCGGGACTTGGCAGTTCTCAGATCGGGAAAGGGGACTGCTAAGGAAATAGGATATCTAACAAAAGGTTGCAATGTCGCTGTCAGAGACATTTTGCCTGCACCACTGGCAAATGTATTGTTTGGGAATTGCGTCCGCTTGGCTAGATATCCGCTTGAAAAAATTTACCTCGCGGGAGCCGACCTCCGGGGAGTCAAGCTCTCGGACGCCAACCTCGCGGGAGCCAACCTCTGGAAAGCCAACCTTCGCGGAGCCAGTCTCGTGGGAGCCAATCTTCGGGAAGCCGACCTCTGGAAAGCCAACCTTCGCGGAGCCTACCTCGGGAGAGCCGACCTCTGGGAAGCCAACCTTCGCGGAGCCTACCTCCAGAAATCTAAACTCCAGGGAGCCAACCTTCGCGGAGCCTACCTCGTGGAAGCCAACCTTAGGGGAGCCTACCTCTGGGAAGCTAACCTCGGGGAAGCCAGCCTTCGGGTAGCCGACCTCGGGGGAGCCAGCCTCCAGAAATCTAACCTCCAGGGAGCCGACCTTGGGGGAGCCAACCTCGGGGAAGCCAACCTCTGGGAAGCCGACCTCCAGGGAGCCGACCTCCAAGGAGCCGACCTCCAAGGAGCTAACCTCTGGGGAGCTAACCTTCGGGGAGCCAACCTTCGGGGAGCCAATCTCGTGGGAGCCAATCTCGGGGAAGCCAACCTTCGGGTAGCCGACTTCACTGAATCCGAACTATTTGGCAAAGTCAAAAACTTAACCCCACTACAAGTGAAATTCGCTTGTTACTGGGAAGAGGTGAAATTCGACCCAGACTTTCAGGCAGAACTGAATCAATTTCCCGATCCGAAGACAGAAGTAGATTGCAGTCAGTGGGAGTAGTTTTGGACAGATGCGGAGACGCGGGGACGCGGAGATGGGGAGATGGGGAAGCTTTGCGAGCATCCGAACCGGTCGATATATGGTGCTTGTTACTGTCTCCGATACCGATCCGGTGCGTCACTGGACGATCGCAGCATACACCGCTCGTAAATTTGCATTGAGGTGATGTTGAATGGACGAAAAACTAACATTCAAATACGATCGCATTGGCGGTTGCTATACATTTAAAAATGTCCTCCCTACCCAAAACAAGAATCGGAAGAATTCGGGGATTAAGTCATTACTAGACTTAACCCTACTACCAGAAAAATCGAGAATCTGAAAATCTTATTTTTATCGAAACAACTCTTTAGCGAAAACTTGCTGGAGTTACCGATTCTTACCGGCTTGCGTCCCGCTCAGTTGTAAGGGGAATCGCCTGTGCTAGGCGATCGCATAATCAGTATACGGTCGAACGTGGGGAGGTTTAAATCCTAAAACGATCTGCTCTTTGGGAACCCCGGCTTGAGTCAGTTCGACGGCAATTCCCTCTTCCGTACCATCAAACTGAATCCAAATTTTGCCATCGATAATCTCAACATGAATAATACAGTCATGGACTCGTTTGTACTTGTCCCATCCCACTTCCACGAATAAATAACGATCGCGATGGCGATCGAAAATGACTTCTGCCTGAATCTCTTCGCAACTTGAAGAAATTTCCGCGTAGTCGCTCAATATTTTCTCAATGAGTTCTCGATCTCGATCTAAGATGTCCATAATATAATCTCCTCTATCTAGCTCTCAATGTCGTGACTAAAAATGCGATCGAACATAGCCGGAATCCCATCTGCCGCCAAAATATTCTCAACAACGCTCAAATTATTTACCCACAAAATTGATGACCCGAGATAGAGAGGTTGTACTCGATACCATCCGGGGAATGCGCAATCGCGTCGTCCGCGAATACAAAGAAGTCGATCTCAAAATCCTCTGGGAAGTGGTGAGAAGCAACATCCCCGAACTCCTACAGATTCTGCAAAACAGCACGTTTTCATACGCACATAAATAGTATTTTTTCAATACCCGCCAAAATACCTAGAGAAAAATTGCGTTTCCAACTCGATCGATTCTCAGTAAGGAAATGGGGCGATCGAACCAATTAATAAGCTTTTAGGGAAATTGCAGAGTTAGTATACTTACAATTATTGACCCAAACAGTTTCGATAACTTGTTAAAAAGTTTATCACAGCCCCAGAGCCTTGTAAACTCGTTGGCAAATTCTGGAAAATGTTGCCAAAATTTCGTGTAACGCAACCGTTACAATCGCGGCAATGATTTGAAAATTAAATCGATCGCCCCCCGTTCTCACCCATGAAGATGATGATATATAGCAGTTGCCATTCGAGTTAAGACAACACCAGCCAATTGTGTCATATCAAGTTCGGATAATTCGTGACAATTAGGTGCGATTGCTAAACTTTTTCTCGAATTCTCTCGGTCGGCGTTCCCTTGCGTCTTGCGAAGGGGCTGTCTCCTGGGGTGTCCCCAGGAGTTTATACGCCCCGTCTGACGCGGGGTCCGACCGCTCCCCAAGCCCCCCACGCCCCCGATGCCCACCTTCACAAATATCCTCATTGCTATAGCGATACTGCCGGGCGATCGTTCAAACCATCACCGCCGCATCCTGCGGATACCCCCGCAACAAACCGACAATTTCATCGCGATAATTCTGAAACTGAGGCGATCGCTTCACCGCTTCGTGCCGCTGGTCTCCCAAATCGATACGAAACTCCCGCTCTACCGTTCCCGGTCGGGCGCTCATCACGTAAATCCGCCCGGAAAGAAACACCGCTTCTTCCACATCGTGGGTAATCGTCAAAATCGTACATCCCGTCTGCTCCCACACCTGCAACAGGAACTGCTGCATCGCCTGTTTGGTTTGCACGTCCAAAGCCCCGAACGGTTCGTCCATCAGCAACACCTTGGGCTGGCAGGCGAGGGCGCGGGCGATCGCCACCCGCTGTTTCATCCCCCCAGACAAGGCTCTCGGGTAGGATGCGGCAAACTGAGACAGCCCGACGATTTCCAGGTAATAAGCGGCGAGTTCTTGTCGTTGTAACTTGGGAACCCCTTGCAGTTTCAAGCCGAACTCGACGTTCCCCGCCACGCTCATCCAGGGATAGAGGGTGTAGCGCTGGAACACCATTCCTCGATCGGCCCCCGGACCGGTGACTTGCGCCCCATCGACGGTAATCTCTCCCCCCGTGGGCATATCCAACCCCGCCACCAACCGCAACAGCGTCGATTTTCCCGAACCGGATGCCCCCACCACGCATACCAGTTCCCCAGTTTCGACGTGCATATTAATATCTTTGAGAACGAGCAACGGGTTAGGTTCGGCAGGAAACTGTTTGTATAGGTGAGAGATTTCTAAGTGCATCTTTGAATTTTAGATTTTAGATTTTAGAT
>NZ_JBRJXU010000006.1:0-153415 GCF_057467645.1 Zarconia sp. | reverse complement strand
CGGGCGGTGAAGAAAGAACAGGGTTCGCTAATTTAATTGAGGGGCTTGACCCCCCACCCCAAAATCGCTATACTCATGTTAAGTAGATGCACCCTGATGGCGGGGAGAGTGAGAACTCTCCCTTTTTTTTGTCTGATTTTCTGGGGGAAGCAAGGAGAGTCGTATTTCCACATGAGAACAGAACAGATCGCAACTCAATCTGTGGCGTCTTCGGGATAAACCTCGAGATAAGCACTCATCTCCTTGGGGGAGACTAAATGTTTGAGACTTTCCTGGCGCGAGAGGAGTAATGATTGAGCGACTCTCCCCGCATCGCCGTCGCCAAGCCCTGAATCTGCAAGTTCGTCAAAGAAGCGATGATACACTTCCTCTAACTCGTGGTGGAATCGGAATTTTAAATTTTGTAATTTCTGTGCTCTGGCATCCGTCATTGAAGTCTTTCCCTCCCGAACCGGGCGCATACTGACGCTTGGCGACTTGACCCAAACTTTTCTCGATCGGGCGCGATCGCGATCCGCTAAAATCCTACCATTAGACTTCTGCCACAACGCAAAACATTCGGGAAAAACAAGATCTCGATCGCTTTTGAGGATCGCTCTTGGAGAATCGTACCCCCACAAGCTTGGAGACAAGAATCCTCAATGGGGTAGGGCTTCCTTATAAATCGCTCGGTTCCAATCGCTTTTCCCGTAACTTCCACAACAATCCCGAAGTAAAATTCGTCAGGATGTGGGCAATAATGGGGACGAGTAAATTCTCGGTAACCAACGCACTCGCGCCGAGAATCACTCCCACCACCGTTGCCCAAACCATATAGGGCCATTGCTTCTTACCGCTGAGGTGGAGTACCCCGAAGCACACACTCGAAATCGCCAACCCTAGCGAATTCAATCCAATGGCAGGTAGCATCACCCCCCGGAAGAGTAACTCTTCACTCATCCCCGGCAGCAATCCCAACCAAATTAAATCCGGCCAGACCAGGGGTTTGAGGACTAAATCCAGGTAAAATCGGGCGCTGTGGCGGTAGGCGGGCCAAAAGCGGTAGAGGAGAGCGCTTCCAGTCGTCACAACAGCAGTAATCCCCAAAGCCCAGACGAGAACCATCGGCGTCCAAGCAATGGGTAAGAGAGTCACCGCCCCAATTTTCATCCACAATTTGGCAATCAGGAGCAAAACTAAAGCCGTTACCCCCATAGCCACCAAAATCTGGGTGCGGGTGAGGGGTTCAATTTCCGGTTCTTTAGAATTGCGATCGCTCACGAAGGTTCGGTAAAAAATGAAGGGGCGAAATCTCGGGATGCAGGGAGGTGGGATCGATACCGGCGCGGTGGGCGACTAACACCCCTAGCGCTTCGAGGTAAGACTGAACATGCAGTGCCGGAATTCCCAGACTTTCGGGGGGAACTTGCATTTGGGTGCGATTATTCCCGACAGCAATAATTTGGGTGCGGGTATCGCACAAACTTAGAATAGCACTTCCCCCGCAAGCCGTCGCAGGAATTAGTACCGCATCGACGCTGTCGCGCCAAATATCAGTCGGTTGGGCAGAATTCGATCGCCCCAGTCCCGTTGTCAAAAACTGGGGCGCACCGCTCAACCCCACCAGCACGCAGGGTAAAAAGGTATAGCCCAACTCTTCAGCTGCCGCGCGAGGGGAAACATCGGCATCTGGGGGCAGGGGAGAAAGAGCGGGGGCGTGGGCCGCTGGAATTTGGAATTGGCGCACCAGCAGATGGCTGATAACCGCTTCTGCCCCGGCGATGGGGTCAACTCCTTTCCCCTGGCGGTAGTTGGCGAGGGCTTCGTCATCTTCGTCGGGAAAGCGGGCAACAATGGCGATTGCCTCAGATTCGGCTTGAGTTATCAGGGCTTCGGCGGCCCGCAGAAGGCTTCCGGGGTTGCCGATGGTTCCCCAACTTGCACCGGAGTCAGCCGTGCGGATTTCGACGTTGAGGGGGGCATCGGTGATGATGTAGTCGGTGATGCTCAGTCCCAGGGTGGCGCGAGTGGCATCAGCGGCTTGGATGTGGCGCAGGCGCAGTTCGTCTTCGATACCGCGATCGAGAATTAAACCGACGCGATTCTGATGTACCGGCCGTAACCCCCAGTCCCCGGCCGCAAATTTATCGAGACCGTAACCCTCGACGTAGGAAATTTTGGGATCGCGCCAGTAGAGTTGAGCGCCATTGAGAACGTTGGGATGGGTGATGAGGCGATCGCAAACGCCAGCAATGGCGCGGGCAACGGGGAGGGCATCCCCAGCATAGCCACCCACGGACGCACCGACTCCCGTGGGAACGATGAGAAGGACGGTGTAGGGGGGCACAGGCAAGTGACTCAGGCTTTTGAGGGGGTGGCTTCGTCGGTAACGACCGCTTCGACATGGGCGGTTTGTGCTTCCTCGTCCACGCGAGTCACGGCCCAGCGCAGGGGATTGCCTCGCTTGTCGAGTTCCGCTTCGATTTCTTGCTGGAGTTTTTGAGGAGATTCCTGAAGGTCGATTTCGGCGGTGATAAAATGTGTGGTCATAGTTTTGGGTGGATGAGGTTTGGGTTGTGCTCGATCGCGATCGATGTGTCCGATCGTGTCTTGAGAAACTTGGAATCGAGCGGCCGCTCGAGTTTCGCTTGCAAATTCGAATTAGATTTCCCTTGCGCGATCGATCGTCGTCAATTTTCCGATCTTAATTTAGAACCTAAAAAAAAGCGAATTCAGCGGTTTTTCGATGGTTTTCAACCGATAAGGCTAAAGCATTTGGAGACTTACCCTTATCTTCTCTTCGATCGCTTGTCTTCCAAATGCTTCGCCCCGAAACGAGTCCAGATCGTGCAAGTTAACGATTAAGCGGGTTGACCGAATTGGCGATCGTAAACTTCGTCTTCTTTGCCGCTTTCAATTTTTAGGTTCGATTTCGGGTAAGCCACACACAGAAGTGCGTAACCTTCAGCTTGCAGTTCGGGAGAGACCCCCATGCCGTCACCCTGTTCGACTTCCCCTTCTAGAACCTTGGCGGCGCAGGTGGTACAAACGCCGGAGTAGCAGGAACTGGGAAGGTCGATGTTGGCGTTGTGAGCGGCTTCGAGAACGGTTTGACCTTCTGGTACTTCAATGGTGTGGGTTTCACCTTGATGGTGGATTTCAACGCTGTAAGTCTGAGACATAAAATAATGACAACGATAATGGCGATCGCTAGTAGACCTAGACTAGTATTATTTCACTCTAGTTTTTCGTCAAGTCCCCCATTGAATTTTGTAATATGTATTTGCGATCTTCAAGAAATTTCCCTTGAATGAAAGCGCAATCCTTTCTAAAATAAACTCTCATTCAAGCTAGCTCGATCTCGATATTCAAGTCAGTCGATCGGTTACGATCGAGCTAAAAACTCGCGCATATAACGATTGACTAACTGCGGTTGCTCTTGCTGTACCCAATGGCTGCAATTGGGGATGTAGTTAATTTGTAAGTCGCGCACGTATTCCTGAGTTCCGTAGGTGAGTTCTTTCCCCAAAGCAATATCGTTTTCGCCCCAAATCATTAACGTGGGAATTTCGATGATTTTCCACGATTTTGACCGAAAAAAGTCTTGAAATACGTTCCGATAATAATGAATCATCGCCGTTAAAGCGCCCGGTTTAGCTGCCGCATCTTTAAAGGCTTGAAGGTCAGCTTGGGTAAAGGCAGATTTATCGATCGCCATATCGTAGAATGCAGATGCGATCGCCTCGCAATCGTTCCGCCGAAACACCCACTCCGGTAGCCAGGGAAGCTGAAACGCGAAGATATACCAGCTTTTTCGCAATTGGGCGAAGGTGCGCAACCCAGCACGAAATTTCGCAGGATGGGGAAGGTTCAAAACGATTAAGCGATCGACCATTTCGGGATAGGCCTCGGCAAAATGCCAAGCGATCGCCCCACCCCAATCGTGCGCCACTAAAATACAACGTTCGTGCCCCAAATCCGTAATGACTCCTTGAATATCTGCCAGAAATTCTGACATGATATATGCAGATTTTTGGGGAGGCTTATCGCTATCGTTATAACCTCGCAAATCCAGCGCCACCACTTGATAGTCGCGGGCAAATTCCGGGATTTGATGCCGCCAGGAGTACCAAAATTCGGGAAACCCATGCAACATTAACATGAGTTTTCCTTGCCCTTGAGTCACGTAGTGGAGTTTGAGGCCGTTGGTCTCAATATAATCGTGTTTCCAGGTAACGCCCGTTCGAGTCATGGTTTACGTTTCAATAACGATCGTCGAACTCTAAATTGACGAGCCAGTGTCGGACAATTCGTTTGTCCGGAGTGGATGTATCGCTCTCAAAAGATTCAAGAGAGCGCCGTCATTTTCCACCCGACACGAGCTAAGTTTTCGATTGTCAATTGTCAATTGTCAATTGTCAATTGTCAATTGCCCATTGCCCGTTATTCCGTTTTCAGCTTGACGAATATATCGTACTGACTGTGACGCTTGTCTTGCACTGCCCCGGTGACACCAATAGATTCGATCGCGCCGACCAAGGCTTTTTGCGTTGGCGGCAGTTGCAGCAGAGTAAATCCTTCGGCGTTAATCGTACCGTCTAAATCCAGATAAAAATGTCCGTTATTCGGCTGCAACTCCAAGGGAACCGAACCGAGGAATCGATCGCTCGCGGCCAGGGAATCCGCCGGTTGGGGAATCAATCCATCGACAATCGACGCGCCGACGCTAATAAAGGCAATCTTATCGCTGAGCCATCCCCGAGTGACCGTCAGCGCCCCACCCAAGGACGTCCAATTCACCACCGGGCGATCGCCGATGGTCTCCTCTTTCACCTGATACTGGTACTTCTCGCGCATCACCCCATCCAGCTTCTCGAATAGTGCCTCTGCATCTTCGCGCTTAGCCGCCTCCACCATCAGCACCACTCCACCGGGAAAGTTTTGCGCCTTTTCCCCTTCAACGGGAATCATCCCCAGGGCAAACTCTTTCGTCATCCAGGGCAACAAATCCTGTTCGAGATCCACATCCACCGTCGATTTGAGCGCCCGTCGCAGCCAATTGGGATCTCCAGGTGCGAGGGGATTCGACTCTGCCCCTTGGAGGTAATCTTTCCACAGTTGTTCCAGGTTGCCTCCCGACATCACCATCACCGTATTCCCCGGCAACCGGGCAAGAATCTTCCCGGTCCGATTTTGCCCCAGGTACGTCGTTTCGCTATTCGATTTGAGCCAGGAGAGATTGTTGAAGAGAATACCGTCGGATTGGAGGGAAACGGTGGTGGTTAAACCCTGGCTTTCGAGTTTGGCTAAAATCTCTGGGGGAATGGGATCGATCGAAGTTTCCGACAAAGCTGCGAAGGCCGTTTGTAAATTAAAGTACGCCCGCGCGAAGAACTTTTCTGGAAGGGTGGATTCCCAGGCTCGATCGTATCCGGGCGCGTCGGAAATCGATTTACCATCTTTGTAAGCATCGATCGCTCGTTCTAAGGCTTGAGGACGATTTCCCATCACGACGACCGCATTATCGAGGATTGCCGTGGAGAAAGTGCGATCGGCATCATCCTTGGCTTCGCGAACATTAATGCCGCGATAGCTGCGCTCTTCCCAGGTACCGGATGCTGCTGCTTGCGCAAACAATTCTTTCGCCAAATTCCCTTTGCCGATGGGAAGAACGGCGATCGCCGATTGTAGTTCCCCCGGTACTAATGGCGGTGCGTTGGGATTGGGTTCGGCTGGTGGCGGCAACAAGGCAACGGTCACCTCATCTCCCACCCAGGGGCGAATATCTTCCCCGTAATCGTAGCCGTAGTTGGTGGCGAGGCGATCGGCCGCCGAGAGCAACCCCTGCCCCAACAATTCGCGACTCTCGCTGGTTCCGTAGCTCTTCAGTTGCTGCCACTGCTGGGAATCGGTGGAAACGGAAAGCGTCATCAGCGCTTCTTCGGGAATGTATTTCGCCCCCGTTTGCCAGTTTTCGGGTTCGCCGCGCGAAAACAACCAATACGCCAGTCCTCCTCCCACCAGCAGAAGAGCAGCCGCCCCCACAGCCGGAAGGCGGGAAGATTTGAGGGTTTTAATCATCTAAATCTCCGGTAAGTTTGGCGATGGCGTCGATGCACAAGTGCCCAGGACGGTGAAATCGGACAATGCTTCGGACAATGACATAGACACTTTATCAGGATTTCATCCGCGATTGATTGTTTGGGGTGAACAGAACGTCAACTAGAACAACCCCCGTTGAGCGGGTTGACTCCAATTGCGACGTTCCCACAGCTAGACCCAGTCATGACCGATCGAGTAGACATCGGGCATTGGCGAACCGTTAAGCTTACGTGTAGCTTGTCAAGGGGAATGGGAAATCGGAAAGGGTTTTGAATTTTGAGTTTTGAATTTTGGGTGGGGGATTTGACGATCCCAATTTCACGGATTTGGAGTGCGATCGTTCTCAAAATTACGCGGTGTGCAATCTTTTTGCGCGCGAAAGGATGGTGAGCGAGTCGAAAAATCCCCCATTCCCCATTCCCCATTCCCCCGTGCGGTTAGGTTTTGGATAAACAAGTTGCACATGGCGTAAATTAGATTCGATCGAATCGATCGGACCGATGGAGTCTGCGATCGGGATCGAAGCGATTGTATTGGTATAAAAATGAATAGTCTATTAAGCTACTTCATTATTGTGAGGATTTGCATGTAGAAATATTAAGAAGTTTGTGATATTTTGATTGGGAAGATTGACGGCAAAAAGATTTCCACACCTCGGCGTTCCACAAGCAAAATCGAACTCGAATTTATGTCACTGTCTCTACCGACACAATACCGTGGTTTTTTATCTCGTTTTTATCGACTCGCCTCGGTTGCCATACTTTCCAATATGATGGTTCCCTTAGCGGCTCTATTTGATGCCGCATTTCTCGGTCATTTAGAAAATATTAATCACTTAGCCGGAGTGATTTTAGGGGGTCTTTTATTTGATTATCTCTACCGAACGTTAAAGTTTTTGCGAAATAGTACGAATACGCTCACGGCAAATGCCCGAGGGCAAAACGATCCGGTGGCTGTATTGACCGCCCTCTTGCGTTGCGGCTCGATCGCCCTGGCGATCGCGGGGGGAATTTTATTGTTGCAATACCCCATCCATCAGCTCGGCTTTGCAATGCTTTCAGGCTCGATGGATATTGAGGCATCAGGACTCGAGTACTTTAATGCCCGCATCTGGGGAGCGCCCGCAGTATTGCTCAATTTTGTGCTATTTGGTTGGTTCCTGGGTCGTGAAATGAACGGGGTGATTTTTCTCATGTCGGCGATCGGTAATGGTACCAATGTGTTGTTCGATTATCTAGCGATCGTCAGATGGGGCTGGGAGAGTATGGGGGCAGGTCTGGCCACGGCATTGAGTCAGTATTTAGCATTACTCGTCGGGCTAGTCGCCATGGCACGGAGCACGCAGTGGACATTATTCAGGAAAGCCTGGGAACAAGTCAAAGATCGCCAAGGTTTGAGATCGGCGATCGCGCTCAAGGGAAATATTTTAGTCCGGTTTTTAGTTTTAATTTCTGCCTATACCATTTTTACGAATCTGAGTGCATCTTTTGGCGCAGAGCTACTAGCAGAAAATGGCTTACTTTTGCAGATTGCTCTACTCAGTCAGTTTACGGTACAGGGCGTTGGCATGACATCCCAAACCCTAATTGGCAATTTTAAGGGACAGGGACGGATCGATCGAATGTTGTCCGTGTTGCAGCTTGCATTGGTCACGGCTTTGCCGATTGCTTTAGCATTCGCACTCGGGACAATACTGTTCCCAGATACCGTCTTTAAGCTGTTGACGAACCACTCCGATATCTCTCAGGCAATGCGGCAGTATACCCTTTGGTTGGTGCCGTTACTCAGCTTAACCGCAGCAGTCTTTATGCTAGAGAGCTATTTTATTGGTATTAAGGATGGGACAACCTTACGCAATGGGTCAGTGTTGGGTTTCACCCTCGGATTTTTACCGTTGGTGTTGCTCGCCATACATCAACAGAGTGAGCCTATACTCTGGAGCGCGCTGACATCCTATATGGGAGTATATTTGGCATTTCTAACCGCTCGGCTGATTCAGACTCATATGCAATTGTCGAGCGCACATCAAGACACTGAATCGAACGCCATACAGATCGATGGATCTCCAGCTTCAATTCACAAGTAATAACGTCATGTGCAACTTGTTTATCCAAAACCCGATCGCACGGGGTAAAAGGGGAAGGGGGAAGGGGAAAGGGGGATCTGGTCGGCTAGCTCACCATATGGCTTGGCTTTAAAGTTGCACACCGCGTTAATAAGTTAAAAGTAATCAGTAATAAGTTTGCTCTCTGATTTGACGCGGAAGATTCAACAAACAAATTAGATCTAGGTTTTTTGTTCGTACATTAAGAGGTACAGGTTCTGTTTGATTCGGGCTTCACCGATCGGACCGATCGCTGATTACTTATCCCTGATGACTGATGAGACATCTCCGGCTTTCCCCTCCCCGCAAGCCGTCCCCGCAAGCGGTATGATTTGGAGATTATTTGCCGTTCAGTCTGGGTGTGGGTGGAAATGCTGCTTTCGCGTTTGCAAGAATTTGGAATTGCGCCATCGAGGAAGATTTCTCTAAGTCAGCGGATGTTTTGGCTGAGTTTGAGTCTGACATTTGCGGCACTTTATGCAGGGATGGCTCTCGCGGAAGCCTTTAGCAGCGAGTACGTGGTGCAGGATGACGCGCGGCAGCACGTTTTTTGGATGCTCAGATTTATCGATGGCGATTTGTTTCCCAACGATCTTATTGCCGACTACTTCCAGTCCGTTGCCCCTGCCGGTTACAGCCAACTCTATCAATCGATCGCCCATTTGGGGATATCGCCACTGGCGTTCAATAAGTTCGTCCCCATAGGGTTGGGACTGATGGCAACAGCTTGGGGATTTGGGGTGTGCCTGCAAATTTTACCGGTTCCGTTGGCGGCGTTTGCCAGTACCGTCGTTCTCAATCTCACGTTATGGATGAAGGACGATTTGGTGTCGGGAACCCCCAGGGCGTTTCTCTACCCGTTATTTTTGGCGTTTTTATACTATCTGCTGCGGCGACAACTGTTGCCGGTGTTAATTTCGATTGCCCTGATGGGATGGTTTTACCCCCAGTTCGTTCTCATTGAGGGGGGGATGCTGGTGCAGGGGTTTTGGCTGGGGTTCTTACGTCAGGGGCGATCGAATCCTGAATCAAATCCTGAATCAAATCCTGCATCTGGCGGATGGCAGTTCTACGGTGCGGGATTGGCAGTCGCGCTAGTAGTGATGTTGCCCTATGCCTTGCAAGCGAACGAATTCGGTCCAACGATCGCCTTAGCTGAAGCCCGCAACTCGGCGGAATTTTGGCCGGGGGGACGCAGTGCGTTTTTTCATCCCGATCCCTGGTACTTCTTATTGCAAGGGGAACGAAGCGGATTTTTGCCGGTGAAAACGCCGACAATTTTATGGGTGGGGATGTTGCTTCCGGTGGTAATGCGGCTGCCGAAACTGTTTCCCCTGGCGAGCAAATTTACGGATCGCGTCGGGATTCTCTGGCAAATTATCGCTGTCTCGTTGAGTCTGTTTTTGCTCAGTTACGCTTGCTTGTTCGAGTTGCACCTTCCCAGTCGCTACAGCCAACACAGCTTGCGCGTCGTCCTGGCAATGGCGTCGGGAATGGTAATTGCGATTGTCGTGGCGGCGCTGGTGGAGATGGCGCGAAACTTGCCAAAGCTGCGCTGGCTGGGAGTTGGAGGGGCGATCGTCTTGATGGCGGCGTTGGTATTGTATCCCCTGAGTTTGAAATCTTTTCCCAAAACCGTCTACAAAACCGGGAAGGCGGTGGCGTTGTACGAGTTCCTGCAACAAACGCCTAAAGATGCGCTAATTGCATCTCTCGATCGAGAAGTGGATAATTTACCGGCATTTACCCAGCGATCGATTTTAGCGGGACGGGAGTATGCTATTCCCTACCATCTCAAATATGCCAACGAAATTCACGATCGCACTTTGGCAACGATCGGGGCGCAGTACGACCTTAGTTTAGACCCGGCGCGCCAACTCATCGAGAAGTACGGTATCGATTTTTGGTTGCTTCATCGTGGCGCGTTTACCCCAGAATATATAACGAGCGATCGGGATAATTGGCTCAATCGCTTTCTATCCACTTCGGCTACCGTCCCTTATAATCCGTGGCAAGAAGCGGCAACCGTTGCCCTAGAAACGCTTCAACAAGGTCAGGTTCCGGCATTAGCTGGGGCGATCGAAACTTGCTCGGTTTTTGCCGATCCCACGTTCGTCCTTCTCGATGCTAACTGTATCGTTCGATAAGGCTTCGGTACTATTTTCGATGATGAGTTATTGACTTTTTAACGCCATGTGCAACTTAATTCTCCAACACTCTCTCGCTCGGGGTTAAAGGGGAAAGGAGAAGGGGAAAAGGGAGATTTTTCGACTCGCTCACCACATGGCGAGCGCTCAAAGTTGCACATCACGTTTTTAGGAATTTATCAGACTCAAACTTCAGGCAAACGTCAAGTCAATCGAATGCTGAAAATTCACCCACTCAAAAATTATGAAGTCCGATTAAATTTTTCCCAAAGAAATACCCCAGTCAGATCTGTACTGGGGGAGGACAAGCAAGTAACTAGTTGTTCGCTTCTTAGATTGCCGAAGATTGGTGAGGATTTTGGAAGGAATAAATTCTTTCCCTGTATTTTTAATTTTCTAGCTCGATCGCTTCATTTCTAATGAATGCATAACTTTGCGGATTTTTTAGTAAAATTCAATACTCTGGGAATCATATCTCGATTCCAATTCGTTTAAATCGATCGAACTTTCCGGTGGGACTTGCCACTGGTTTAACTTCATCGCTCGAACAAATTCAGCCGGCACGCGAGCATGGTATCTCTCGACATAATAAGATAAGTCGTTATACCATAACCAACTGCCGTCGGTTAGTACATGTGGAGTAATCCATACATCGCTCGTTTCGTCGAGTATATCTTTAAAGACCCCCATACAAGAAATAAAAATTACACCTGACTTTAGATACTGAATAATTTGACGTTCGTTTTCTTGAGGACAATCGGCAATACAAGATTTCAAACTCGGTCCCATTTTTTCACCGTAGGGTAGTTCGCGGAAGCATCCAGCCATTTTTAAAGTCATTGCGGTTGCAAGTACGATCGGGGTAAATTTTAGGGTAAGCAGTTTTTATAACAACGCTCGAACATTTATGTTTTGTATAAAATAGAAGGTTTGTCTAAATTTATTCTACAGGTGTTAATTATAAAAATATAAGCCACGATGCTCCAGGTTAGACAAGGAATAGAGAATACGGTTATCGTTGAATTGGGAAAAAACGAAATTGATATTTTGATAAAAAGCTGCAATTTTGTCAAAAATGAAATTAGTGGAGGTTTTCACGCTAGACTTGGTGCCGATCGAGAAGAATTAGAAGCTCTTATTCTGCTGATGCAATCGGATTTGCAAAATTTTAACGATCGACCCCGATTTATTCAAATTTCAGTTGAGCAGCTCAGAATCTTAGTTCAAGTTTTGAATTAAGTCTGTCACGGTATTTATATTTCCGATTTCAAATCAAAAATCGGGATCGATAGAAATTCATTAAAGTCTTTTCTTCGTTTAACGGAAAATTCGTATCGAGCGATCGAAAACTCTAGAGAGGATAATTATAATTAGATTCATCGATTAAGTACGATCGCGATAATTTCAGATTGCAAACGACTGAAAATGCCCTCCAATTTAACGAGCCAATCTATCCCATTTCTATTACTTCTTCCAATATCGATCGCCTGTTCGACACCACCACCGCCTCCCGAACCCAAACCCTCGATCGAAAACGCAACTCGCCCCATTCCACCCACACCTGCTCCTTCCCCTGTAACTCAAATGACCGTATCCAATGCCACCCCCGGCTGGAATCGCAACTTAACAGTTGATGACGTAGCTTACGATCTGTATTTACCTCCGGAATATGGAAACAGCGACAACTTCGATTTTCCCTGTCTGCTAGTATTTCCCGGCTGGGATTTTTCGCGATCGAGTTGGGTGGAAAATGCTCCCCTAGTGGAATACGCCGATCGCTACGGGTACGCTTTGATTTTGCCAGAAATGGGACAAACCCTCTACGAAAGCGCCTACTACCCGGAAACCGACTTGCGATGGAACGCGGTTCCCGGTGGCGAATTCGTCCGCGAACGGTTGATTCCAACGATTCAAACGCGCCATAATTTATTGCTGCCGGGACAGCACAATACGCTGTTAGGGCTATCTACGGGGGGACGCGGCGTAGCACTGGTGGCATTGGAAAATCCCGGCTTGTTTGTTGCGGGGGCGAGCGTTTCGGGAGACTTCAGCCAGGAAAATACTCCCGAAGATCGGCTGATGACGGCAGTTTACGGGTCATTTTCCCAGTTTCAAGATCGGTGGCTGGGGCGAGACAACCCCCAAAGTCGAGTGGAGGAATGGCAAATGCCTCTGTATTTAAGCCACGGAACCGCCGACGATATCGTGCCGGAGTCCCAAAGTCAGCTTTTCTATCAAGCCCTGGTGAAAACCCACGGCGATCGCATTCCGATACGCTACGAAGCCGTTGAGGGGGCAGGACACGACTACGCATTCTGGGGCGGACAACTCGATGAGATATTCGAATTTCTCGATCGCGATCGACGATGGTAGGGACATATCCTCACCTTGGGGAGGGCGAAGCATTTGGATATATCAAATTTCGTTTTTCACATAATCTATCGCCCAAATCCTCACCCTGGGGAGGGCGAAGCATTTGGATATATCAAATTTCGTTTTTCACATAATTTATCGCCCAAATGCTTTGCCCCTACAGTCCCCCCCTCTCCCGATCCGTTTTCTGTCAAAATTGAGGGTGAAGGAATATCCAAGAGTGCTATGTCTACTCCCAGTTCTGAAACCCTTGAATCCCAAGTTGAAGACCTCAGCGGTGCAGCGGCCCTCGATGCCGATCGCTACCAGAAAAAGATGCAGCGCCGCAAAGAGGTACAGGACCAGCGATTAGCCCAGCGCGATGTGGAAAAGGGCTTGATTATCGTCAATACGGGGAACGGCAAAGGGAAGACAACGGCCGCCCTGGGGATGGTGCTGCGATCGCTCGGCCATGGCTATCGGGTGGCGATCGTCCAGTTCATCAAAGGCGCTTGGGAACCGGCAGAGAAGGCAGTATTCGATCGCTGGTCGGACCAGATCGAGTTTCTCGCCATGGGGGAAGGTTTCACCTGGGAAACTCAAGATCGCGATCGGGATATCGCCAAAGCCAAAGAAGCCTGGGAAAAAGGATTAGAATTTATTCGCAACCCCGAATTCAAACTGGTACTGCTCGATGAAGTCAACGTGGCGCTTAAACTCGGCTACCTGCAAGCGGAGGAAATTCTCGCCGGACTCGAGGAGAAACCCGCTGACTCCCACGTTATCTTAACCGGTCGCGGCGCCCCGGCAGAGTTAATCGAGCGGGCGGATTTAGTGACGGAAATGAAACTCGTCAAACATCCTTTCCGGGAACAGGGTGTCAAAGCGCAACCGGGAATTGAATTTTAGGCGATTGCGAAATACCATCGGTTCTCTAGCTTAGATTATGCCTGCTTACCAACGCTCTCGAAAATCCGCGCGATCGGCCTCCTGGTTTGAAAAGGTGATGGCCATGCTGGCTGCGGCGAATTTGGGCTTGGTCCTGTTCGATCTAAGCTATATTCCGTACCGAGATTGGTACGTTCGCTGCTTTTACATTCGAGAGACTTGCCTGCGAGTTCCCCAAGGTTTTCACAAAACCTACGATCGCCTCAAAGGTATCGAACCCCACCGGGATACCGTCGAGTACCTCGATACAGTTGACCAACTTAAAGCACAAGTGGCGCGTACGGGGTTAGACTCCCAGGAAGTGAAACCGATTTTGGCACAGCTGCGCGAGCTCAGCCGGGAAACTATTGAGGACAATCCCTTTGCGCAAGCCAATAAAATTGGGGCCCTGGAAAAAATTAAGAATCGGATACGGGTGCGGATTTTCGACGATCGCCGTGCATCCTCGAAAGACTCGTTCGCTCGATTTTGGACTCAGTCTTATTTAAGTCAAACGGGGTGGCAAGGGGAAATTAATTTTTTCGATCGGCAAATTCGCCCGTTGATGAATACTAACTACTACCGGCACTACGGCGAAACTGGGGAACTCGTTAATCGGTTTTGGCGGATCGATATCTATTTCAACCTCATCTTTTTCCTGGAATTTCTCGCGCGCACTTGGTTTATTTCCAAGAAAAATATCGGAGTGAAGTGGTTTCCCGATGGGATGTTGTGGCGCTGGTACGATGTTTTTCTGTTTTTACCGTTTTCCCTTCCGTTTCCTCTGTTTACACCATTTTGGTCGCTGTTACGGGTCATTCCGACGGCGATGCGACTCGATCGGGCGCAATTGGTCAAGATGGATTCGGTTTGGCAGCAAATTAATAAAGGAGTTGTTGCCACGTTCGCCGAACCCCTAACAGAAGCCGTGGTGATTCGGGTGATCGACCAGGTACAGTATGCCGTTGAAAATGATTTGCCGAACTGGTTAGATACGAGCGATCGCCGCCGCTATATCGACCTCAATAATGTCAATGAAGTAGAAGCGCTTTCCACTCGTTTCGTGAATTTGAGCGTCTACCAGGTGTGGCCCAAAATTCAGCCGGATATTGAAGCGCTGCTATATCACAATATCACCAAAACCTTGAAAACTCTTCCCCTTTATCAAGGTTTTCAACAGTTACCGGGAGTGGGAGATGTTCCAGATGCGATCGCCAAACAATTGGTGTCGCAAATGACCCAAACGGTGTACGAAACATTAACGTCTAGTCTCAAAGATCCTGTCGGGGCAAAACTGACGAGTCAATTAATTGAAAATTTCAGCGAATCGTTTGCGAGTGAAGTTCAAAAAGACAAAAATATCTCCGAAATTCAAAGCTTAGTTTCCGATTTCCTAGAAGAAGTCAAAATTAATTATGTAAAACGTATGGGAGAAGATGATTTCGAGCAAATTATAGCGGAAACGGAACGGCTTAATCAAATTGTTAAGCGATAAGATTTTAAAAGATTACTATTGAATTTTTATGTTTTTTAAAGTTGAATATTTAATATAATTGATATCTAAAATATCTTAAAAAATAAAATTTTAAAAATATTGAGCCATTATCCATTATAAAATTACCTTTTCAAAGTTTTTTTAATATTGAAAAAAAGCTAGAAATTATCTATAATCAAAGGTTTATGCAATATCTCTTAGATAGCGATTATTGTAGCAAATTGCATCGAGCGAGAAAATATTGAATCGTGACGGTCTCCCTTTTTAAACCAATCGGAGAAGGTGCTCGAGACGGTTCAATTTAATTCTGGCAAAAATCGGGGTGAGTCAAAATTGGAATATTAAAGTGAAACGAAGTTATTCATAAAGATGGGAAATCTAAATTTTAAGTTTGCGATCGCCAGTGATTTGCACATCGCCCTCCCCCACACCATCTGGGACCACCCCAAACGCTTTCATTTAGTCGAAATCGGCATCCCGGCATTAGAATCGATCCTCGATCGCTTCAGTCAACTCGATTTAGATTTTCTCCTGCTTCCGGGGGATTTAACCCAACACGGAGAACCGGAAAATCACACCTGGGTGAGTCAGCGGCTGGCACAATTGCCCTATCCCACCTACACGATTCCGGGCAACCACGATGTTCCCAGTCTGTTGGCGAACGAGACATCCATTGCCTGGGCGGATTTCCCCCACTACTACCGCCACTGCGGTTACGAGAACCCCGATCGACTTTACTACACTCGCGCAATTCTGCCGGGGGTGCGGTTAATTGCCCTCAACTCCAACCAATTCGACGAGGCGGGAAAACAGCAGGGTTGCATGGATGAGGAACAGTTTGAGTGGTTGGAAGAAGTGCTGGCGGCGGCGAAAGAAGAATTACTGCTGGTGACGATCCACCATAACGTTATCGAACACGTTCCCGGTCAGTCTCGCAGTGGGATGGGTCGACGGTATATGCTTGACGAAGCGCCTCGACTGCTGTCGATGTTGCGATCGGCCGGGGTCAAACTGGTGTTTACCGGACACCTCCATACCCAAGATATCGCCTACGATCGCGGCATCTACGATATTACCACCGGGTCTCTAGTGAGCTATCCCCATCCCTATCGCGTTCTCGAGTTTCGGACGGATTCTCGCGGACAGCAGTGGTTGCAAATCGAGTCCGGACGGGTGGAATCGGTGCCGGAGTGGCCGGAGTTACCCCAAGTTTCGCGGGAGTGGATGGGCGATCGCAGTTACCCGTTCATGATGCGGCTGCTGACGGAAGCCCCCTTAAATCTATCCCTGGAAGAAGCCGAACCCCTGATTCCCAGCTTGCGCTACTTCTGGGCAAATATTGCCAACGGGGACGCACAGTTCGAGTTTTCCCACTTTCCCCCCACTACACGCCGGTTTATTGAGTCTTTTAGCGCAACCGATAGCGAGGGACATCTCGCGGCGATCGATAATCACGTGACGTTGAGATTGTAGCAGTCAGGGATATGCGAGAAAAGAATAGACCGGCTGTCGGGGTCTTAGTGCCGCCATACCAGGCCGAACGGCGATCGATGTTGAGGCAGAATTCATTGGTGACTCTCCCCCTTTGTGCCTTCGTGTATCCCCGCATCTTCTTCCACGAGCAACATCTGAGCTTCGATTAACCGCAACAGCAACGGCAGCAGTTCGGTTTCTAAATCGCAATTCGGCAGCCACTCGGCAACATCCCAAATACTAAAAGATTTGCCGCAAAATAGGTTTTCGACGCACTCCGGCGTGACTCCCTTGAGGTCAATTTGTCGATCGAGAGTACAGATGCAATACTCGTCTTTAGCCCGAAATTCGATGCGAACGGGTTGGTATTTGGGGGGGCGAAATCGGGTATCGAGTCCTTTGTCGAAAAGGTCGAAGCCCACTTGAGTGGGTAGGGCAATTTCGGGATTGCGATCGCCGCTGAGGGTAAACTCTTGAGTAAACTCTCGCGTCAGTTTTTGTTCTTCGAGCAATTCCACTAAGCGATCGCTCAAATTTTGCAAGTGGCGATCGAACGGCCCCGTATCGCTGTTGGGAACCAGGGGTAGATTTTGCCGCCACGCCCGATCGTTTTGGAGCTTCCCCACCAGCCAATTGAGCCAATCGATACCCGTCCGGCAGGTAATTCCGAGGGTCAGATGCAAAGATGGTGCGGTGCGGGCGATGGCGTAGTGCCAGTGTCCCCGAGGAATGTAGAGAACGTCTCCCGGACTGAGAATGCAGTTGAGATAGGGGGGCGAATCCGGCGGTTGCAAATCGGGGGACTTATCGCTTTTGCACGGGTACTCGAGGGTTTCCTCAAACACGAACCACTCTTTAAAACCGTCAATTTGGAGAATGAAGACTTCGTGGGGATCGAAGTGGCAGTTAAATCCCTGCTGGGAGGGCCACGAACAATAAGTGTTTGTCTGGGTGCGGTGTCCGATGTCCCGAGACAATGCTGAAGTCCACTGCGCCAATGTCGGATCGAGTTCGTGGATGTGGTTGAGAATCAGGGTTGCTCCGTCTTGGCACCGTTTTACCCAATCAGTGGGACTGCAAGGAGGCAGCGTTTTTCCGTCGAGGGAAAATCGTAAATCGGGATGCTTATAGCGATGGTAGTTCAGCAGATAATTGAGCCGTTCCCAAGAAAAAAGATGGGAAAACCGATCTTCCCGATCGGTTGCCACAAATAGCCCTTGCTGAGTCCAATTCTCACTTAAGAACCGATCTACGGGGTAAGGATGCAAAAGACGTTCGAGGGTTTCCACGATGTTTAGCCGTCACCGTCGCCTTCTTCTTCTGTGTGTTCTTCTTCACAATCTTCGCCGCTTTCGCCGCTTTCGCCGCTTTCACCGCTTTCGCAACCTTCGCCTTCAGCACCTTCGCCGCCTTCGCCCATGAAGTAGATCGAATAGCGATCGTTGAGAGAAGAAACTTTTTTTTGGGTCACTTCGATTTCGATGTGACTATCTTCAGTGTGATGAGCTTGAGCTTCTGTGCCTAGAGGCACGAGCAATCCGGAGATGGTGGCAACGGTTAAGGCGAGGGAACTTTTTAGATACATTTATTGAGACTCACTCTTATTTATAACAGGCACAGAGTATTATAACCTCAAATGCGGTAATGGCAACCCTCAATTGGCGATGAATTTCAGCTCTCGATCGAAATACTTGATTTCCTTTAGATAAAAGAGGTTTCGTGATTTGAATTTGATGCAGTTGCGGTCAGTTCGCGCTAGATTCTTCATTGAGGAACCTTTCACGTTTTGAGAATCTCTCTTATCCATTAGACATTAGTCTGCTCGATCGCGAATAAGATTTGTTCTTTGTTGATGCTTTCAATCGACTCAAAGGGCGATCGAACGTATCAGCAATCCCGACTTAAAATAGAAATTGCTCCTTTAATCCAATCTTCGGCATCTTCGAGGGAGTCTTTCTGTTCGGAAAGTTCATTCAGCGCTTGTACGACCTCGCTCGGAGTATACCCCAATGCCAGTAGCGTCATCTCCACATCTTCGCGCACTTCCGGTGTAAGTCCTGCCGTCGGCGTGGTATCCAACCCCGTCGTTTGTCGCCATTCGGAAAGTTTGGCACGCAGTTCCAGAGAAATGCGTTCGGCAGTTTTCTTACCCACCCCAGGAGTTGCACAGAGGATGCGGGTATTACCCGACACAATGGCAGCAACTAAGTCGGAGAGTTCGAGGGTATCGAGCAGGGCAATCGCCAGTTGCGGTCCGATACCGCTGACGCTCACCAGTTGCCGGAACAAATCTCGTTCGGCAAGACCTGCAAACCCGTACAAAATTGGCTGTTCGTCCCGCAGTTGCAAATGGGTAAAAATCTGGATGCAATCGCCGCTGGAGGGTAGATTTCGTACGAGACGCGGTGCAATTTGCAGGTCGTATCCCACTCCATTGACTTCAACGGTCAAAATCGTGCGAGTAGTGGTTTGTTTCTGAATGCCAACGAGGGTGCCTTTGAGGTAGCTAATCATTAGACCTCTGCGGGAAAAGGGTTAAGGGGGAAAGGGATAAGAAATTCATGACTTGGCATAGATCTCGATCTGATTTTCGATCTCCGCGCCTCTGTCTATTGGTTAAGAGCAATCAAACATTGACAATAACCGTTGGTTTAGGAAGATAGGGTGGTGGGGGGAAACGGGAGAATTGGGAGAAACGGGGAAACAGGAGCAAGATGCTCCCCCTATGTCTGTGCGCGTACTGTTGAGTCTCCCGAAGCGCTCGTTGCTCCCCAATACCGTCCATCACAACTCGGAAATATAGCGAGACAACCGATCGCTGTTCCCTATTCCCCATGTACAAAAAAGAAGTGGGGGCACGCGACTTAGCCTCCCCCACTCCAATTGAAATCGAGAAATCTCGAACTTACCCATTGGGACGAACCAGCTCTAGGGGAGCTAGCCAGCCACGCAGGAAGTAGTACATCGTGCTCAGATATTCATCGAGAATTTGGGTCGTTCGTTCGAGTCCGTCGAGGCTGGGAACGAATTCTTGGAATTGAAGCCGGGAGATGAAGCTCGCATCGGGGAAATCGAAGGTGACGAAATTCGTCGGTCGGGGAACGACAGCAACGCCAACATCTTCAAAAGCCTGAGTGGCGCGATAGATTTGAGTAGCTGATGCAACCAGAACGACGCGATTTGCCAGTCCGGTACTGTCCAAAATGTTGCGAACGCTCACGGCGCTGCCTCGAACGTTAACGCCGTCGGGATCGATAATGATATTACCTGGCGATACCCCTTGTTGCTCGAGGAGAGTCTGAATATCGTTAGCTTCGACTTGATTGCCCGCAGCGGTGGGTAAATCGACGCGGCGACCGGCACTAACAATCACCGTCGGTGCTCCCAACTGCCGATAGAGATCGGCGGTATAGGAAACCAAATTTCCGGCATCGGTCAATTGAATTTGCGATCGGCCCGGTAGCTGCGGTTGCGTGGTTCCCTGTCCGAGTAAGACGATGGTTCCGGCACCTTGGTCGGCGGTTTGAGCGACGAGGGTTTGGGCATCCTCTTCAATAAAACGCTGATAGAGGGTGTTGGGAACTAAGGGCAGGCTAGAGATTAACAACACCCAAAAGGCGATTGTAATCGAAGTAATTCCTTGTTTGCTGACATCGCCCTTTTTGCCGACAACGGCTCCCCCAATCAACACGAGCGCGAGTCCCAGGGGTTTGAGGGCAAACGAAATCATATTCCAAGCGACCATAGAAATGGGATCGGTCGGCTCGAAGAAGATCAGGAAGGCTAAGACAACAACGCCAAAAATTCCTAAATAGGAATAGTAGTTGCCGGGAATGACCTTTTTAAAGAACAACCACAGCAGATAAATAACGAACAGCCATAATAAAAATCGAGTAATTAGTAGAAACATCGTTTTGGCACTGGAGAATATGGAGTTAGGTTGAATAGAATCGACAACCTCGCGCCGGACGGGAGCGCTCCCATCCGAGAGGTTAAGCCACAGTAGAGCACCCACTCGGCTGCGGTAGCCCCAGTCAGTCTAGCAACGATATCGCAAGATTTCGCGAAATCTTTTCGATTTTCAAATCTTTACCAGATCGCTTGCCAGAATTTTGACCAGAATCTTGGCCGGGGTGCTTTATCCCATCGATCGATCTAAAAACGCAGGTCAATCGATGGTTCTCGTTAGAAGCCTCGATCGAGACCCGGCACGGGGAGATTGGCTTTATGGTGGCTGGGGTTCGTCCGATGGTGTCAAGAAGATTATACGCATCCACCGCCGATGTGTTAACAGCCCCTGCGAACCGCCACCGCATTTGTTACAATCCTACTGACCTCCCCAACCGAGCTATGTCCAAATCTGCAACCCTTCCGAGTTTTCCCGCGCGCGCCCAACGGGGTCAGCGTCGGCATCCGCTGGATATGGCAGAGCCGATCGCCTGGGCGAGTGCGATGGTGGGAACGGCGGTGGGATTGGTGTCGGGACAAATCGCATATGGGGCGATCCCGGTGGCACTGGCTTTGTCCTCCAACCTCGCCAACCGCTACCGTCGCTTGCAACAGATTCAACCCCAGATGCAAGCGGTCATGGAACGATCGCAGCAACTCCACGAGGATCTCACATCGGTCCGCAATGCCCTGCAGGCGCTGCCGATTACCCAACGCATCCAAAGCTTGGAAGAGGCCTTGAGCCGGGTGAGCGAGGCGGTGGTGCAAATCCAGCAGCATCAAGAGGACTTGCAAAACCAAACCGATCGCGATCGCGAGCAAATCAAAGAAGCCTGCACCATTCTCAAACGGGGCGTTCTCAATCTCAACAACCACGCCAACCAAAATTTTGAAGAAATTCGAGGGGAGATCGAATCCGTGCGCCTCTCCCTGGCGACGTTACTCGAAACCCAGCTCGACGATCGCCCCTCCCAGACAACGGTGGAAAATCTTGCTGGAGACATCGCTCGATTACAAGGGCAATGGCAAGATCTGACCCAACGTATTCCCGAACCTCCGGATTTGACTCCCCTCACCTTACCCCTCCAACAGCAAATCGACGGACTGCAAGGCAAACTCGACGGACTCGATCGCAGTTATGCCGAGTTAGTTAAACCCGGTTTGGGATACTTAGCGCGCCAGACCCGGAAGCTTCAGAAACAACAGGATGCCACTCAGCAGACGCTCGATCGAGTCCCGAGTTGGCTCGCACATCTCGATGGGCAACTCGAAGCGACCCACACCCACCCGTATCGATTGGTCAAAGAGAATTTCGATTATCTCCTGGCAGCCTTGGATCAAGTGCGATCGACGGCGATCGTCGTTAGCCCCTGGTTGACCCTCCCGACGGGGGAAGAAAAGCGTTTTCTGGGTCTTCTCGAAGCCGCCCTGCAACGGAACGTCGGAGTCAGCATCGGCTGGGGCGATCCGGCCGATATCGGTCGAGAAGGAGAGTCTAGGCGACCGATTACCCTGAAACCGAGAGGATGGCGCTATCATCCAGAACGCGATCGCCAACAGCATTACCGCGCCCTACCCCACTTGCTCGACCTCAAAAAACGCTACGGAAATTTGAGCTTGAAACTTCTGGGGATGCGGGAGAAACTGGTGGCGTGCGATGGGGTATGGATGCTCTTGGGGGGAGAACACCTCCTCTGTCGGGACGATCGGGCTTCTCAAAAGCCATTAGGACTCTACGTCACCGATCCGCAATCGATCGCCACCGCCATCGAGCGGTTAGCCCCCCCAGCCAGCCAACCGAGTGCAAAATTGGAGCGATTCCCCATGGAAACCGTCAGTTTGCGATAAAGTTTGCGGTAACAGAGACGACGGAGCAAGCCTATGGACGAAGTACGCGTGAATTCAGAGCAAGAGTCAGTGAAGGTAAGCGAACCCTCGCTCATCTCGTTGCCGGTCGATTCCCAAGCCAAGACCGCGATCGCCCAGGCGGGTCAACCGTCGAGTTCGACACAGAAGCCCTCTGAGTCGATCGATCGGTCCTTCTTGCGCTTTATCCATTCCGCTTCTGCCAATGTCTCGGAATTTTGGCAGGCATCTAAACACTTGCGCCAGGGCGACGGACTTTATCGAGCGCGAGAATACGCACAGGCCTTGGAGGCTTACGAACGGGCTAGAGAGGTTTCGGCCGAATCTCATCGAGCCTGGCTCGGATGCGCCCGTTGCCTGCAAAAATTGGCGCGGTACGAAGAGGCTCTCGAGAGCTATCATCGCGCCACTCAACTGCAACCGGAGGATTACTGGGGGTGGATGTTGCAGGGCAAACTCCTCTACGAGCTGCAACAGTACGAGATGGCCGTCGAATCTTTAGAACGAGCTTGCCAAATTCGACCCCATCGGTACGAGTCTTGGTTTTATCAGGGATTAGCTTGCGACTCCCTGGGTCAATACCATGGGGCGGCCAATGCTTACGAACGGGCTTGCCAAATTCGACCCAAATCCCTCCAGACCTGGTTCTATCGAGCCAATGCCCTCCAGCAGATCCAACAATTCGAAGCAGCTGCCAGTGCTTTGGACGCGGCGATCGCCCTCGAGCCGAGCAATCCAACCCTATGGCTGAATTTAGCTCAGGTGCGCGAACAGTACTCAGACCCCGCCGACGTACTGGTAGCCTACGATCGCACCGTGGAACTTCTTCCTGCTGACGTCCGGCCCCCAGCAGTGCTATGGCTGGGTCGGGGCTTGTGTTTGGAACATTTGCAGCAGTACCCCGAAGCCATCGAATCCTACGATCGAGCCCTCGCCCTCGAACCGATGAACGCGCGGGCTTGGACCTATAAGGGCATGGCGTTGCTGCATCAGTGGGCAGAGGCGGCTGTGGGATGTTTCGAACGGGCGATCGGGTTGAAGCCCAATTTGGCGATTGCCTGGTACGGGCGAGGATTGGCGCTCTTCGATGCCAAACAGTACACTGCCGCCCTCTCGGACTTCGATCGGGCAACGCGACTTGACGCCAATTTAACCGAAGCCTGGTTGGGACGAGGTCAAGCCCTGGCTCGCTTGGAACGCTACAAAGAGGCGATCGTCGCCTTCGATAATGCCATTGCCTTGCAACCCGATGCCATCGAAGCTTGGGATTCTCGGGGAGATGTGTTGGTCAAAACCCAAAGCTACGAAGCCGCCCAGGCAGCTTACGATAAGGTGCGAGAATTGGTGGCTCAGGATGAGGAACTCCTGTGCGAGATCGAACTCAAGCGGGCGGATATTTTTGAAAAGCTGTATTTGTACGACGATGCGATCTCCACCTACCATCGCGCCATGAGCCTCGCGCCCCAGCAACCGAGTATTCCCCTCCAATGCGGCAAATTGTTAGAACAATTGGAACGATATACCGATGCGGTGGGTCTTTACGATCGAGCTTTGGGGATTTGGCCCCACGATGCATCTTTGTGGATGCGACTCGGCGTGGGACTGGCGGCCCTGGAGCGCTACGAAGAATCGATTGTGGCTTTCGATCGCGTCATCGGTCTGCAACCGGGAAATCACAAGTGTTGGCTGCAACGGGCGAGGGTGCTAGAACGGGCCCAACGCAACCACGATGCCATGCGCTCGTACGAAATCGCCGTCGGGATCGATCCCAACTGTCAGTTTATTGCCTGCGAGGACTGGGATTGAGAAGTCGGAAAGTGAGAATTGGGAGAAACGGGAGCAAGATGCTTCCACGATGTACTATCTATAGCTACATTCAGTGAGGTTAGGACACTTAGCGAGCACAGCCAACTCTCCAAAATCTTTCTTCCCCTGCTCAACACTGCTCCCCTAAACTCGTGTCCGAACGATCTTGAATACAGCTATACCTTCCCCTGCCTCCTCTGCCCCCAAAAGTTCCCAAAGCTTTCGATGGCGATCGAGAAATGCCTCAAGAGGTTTGGCTTACAATAGAAACACGAACGAGTCAATAACGATTCGATCGAATATCGTTGCTGTTTGAGTCACCCTCGATTTACGGATTCGCCCATCGAGCGTAAGTGTTTTCGGAATTTAGGCTTGCACGAGACTTAGCTGACTTTCACCTCCAAACTCTGTATTTATACATGTAATTGGCAATTTGTCAATGCTATCGACGAGTGCGATTGACCTATTGGTGCAGTCGATGAATCGGCAGGCTATAGCCCCACGTACGCACCCAATTGCCAATTCGCGAGAAGATCGGTTGGTTTGGCAGCGACGGCTCTTCTCTAGATTTCCTCTTGAACTGTGAAGTGACTACTGAGTACCATGCGCAAACTTCAGCTTTTCTTCTCGATCGCGATCGCCTTTTTGGTCGTCAATCACGTAACCTTCGATGTCGCCACCTTTCATCTAGAATTCGACGTACCCGAAGCTGAAGCCAAGCGCTCGGGGGGACGCAGTCGGGGGGGGTCTTTCAAACGCCCGTCTCGTTCCTCCTCACCCTCTCGCTCGTCATCCCCATCTCGTTCCTCCTCACCCTCTCGCAACAGTACTCCCGCACCTCAAGGGCAGTCGGGGGGCAATACGGGTGGACGAGTGCGCGGGGGTTCCTTCGATAACCAACCCACCTCCAAGCCAACACCCCAGTCCACACCCGTACCCGCACCCACCACGGCACCGCAACCCGCTACGGTACCCACCGTACGCCAACCTCAACCTTCTAACTCGAATACCGTCATCGTTCCGGTACCGATTCCCGTTTCGCCACCGCGACCTTACTACAACCCCGGCTACAACCCCGGTTACAACCCCGGTTATAACTCCAACGACAACAATTACGACAGCAGCGAGAGTGACGACAGTGACGATACGAGTGTCATTGAGTCCACCTCTTCCTCAAGTCCCAATACTAGCGGATCTTCCGGGGTATCTTCTGGGCGTATTTCGAACTCCTCTGCAGGATTTCCCTGGCGTTTTCTTTTAATTCTGTTAATTCTCGGCGTGGGGATTTGGGTGCTTTGGGCGTTGCTCTCGAAATCGAAGAGCGGCAATAGCACTGATAAAGAACTCGATAACGATATTGTCACGGTCACCAAACTGCAAGTGGCGCTGCTGGCCGAGGCACGGGACATCCAATCTCATCTAACCCAACTCAGTCTCAGTGCAGATTTAGAAACTCCTGAGGGTTTGGTCGAATTGTTGCAGGAAACCGCTCTGGCGCTGCTGCGCAAACCCGATTGCTGGAGTCACGTGCTGGCGAGTTCCGAAACCGTGAAGAATCGAGAAGACGCCAGCCGAATGTTCAATCAAATATCGATCGGCGAACGGAGTAAGTTTAGCGCTGAAACTCTCACCAACGTTGACGGTCGCATTCGCCAACAGCAACCGGGTGAACCCAGCGACGACCTCGAACCGGCAGAATACATTGTCGTCACCTTGCTAGTGGGAACCGAAGACGACAAGCCGCTATTTGGTGAGGTGCGATCGACCGAAGACCTCGAAGCCACCTTGCAAAAGTTAGCGGCTATTTCCCCAGAGTACCTACTCGTCTACGAACTGCTGTGGACGCCGCAAGCCGAGACCGACAGCCTCAGTTACGACGAGCTGTTAATGGGGTATGCCGAGATGCTTCAGGTTTGACACTCCTCCGCATGAATGACGGGGGATTCTTGGTTCGCAGATCCGGACTTACTCGGTTTAAAAGTTGTCAAAGTACCACTAGTACAGTGCGGTAGAAATATAGTTATTCAGCAAGCCCTATATATTTACAATAGCTAGATTTTTTAATGAGACTTATCGTGTTTTAAAAAATCTAGAATTGCAAGGTTAACACTTTGAGGTTGTGAAAATGTCAAATCATGACCTGCATTTTTTATAACATTTATTTTAATGTTATGTTCTAATTTTTGAATTCGTTCAAGCATTTTTTTAACCGAATAAACAACCTCATTTTCACCAACTAAGATAAGAGTTGGCATTGTCAGTTTTTGTATATCTTCATCAGATAGTGATGTGGCAAAAACCATTGGAGGCGACTTATGACTTTGCATTCCAAGATATAAAAAATTAAACCACTCATTAAACTTTGTTTCGTTTTTTATATCTTTTTCTAGAAAATCAAAAAATAGCCAACGAGTCAACTGTTTGAATAAAAACTTGATTTTAAATTGAAACATACCCAATAATATTGCAAATAGTAGAAATCTTAAAGAAAAGGGTGCAATGCCACCAGGTACTATAAGAATTATTTTACCGAGTCGATGTGGAAACCTGAGTGCATATTGGCTAGTCAGCCATCCACCATAAGATAAACCAATTAAATTAATTCCTTGTTCGAGACCTAATCCATCAAATACCTCATCTAACCAATTCGTAAAATCCTCAGAACTTTTTAATAACTTAGTATAAATACTACGACCCGGGTCAGAGATAGTATCGATCGCATAGGTTCTGTAGTCTTGCGATAGTTCTTCGATATTGGGTAGCCAATTCAGAGAATTTTCCAAGTGACCATGCAATAACACAATGGGTAAACCATCTACCGGACCACTAATCCTAACAAAAGTTGTACCGTAGGATGTTTTAATAACGATCGTTTCAGATGGTACTGGCCATTTCTTCGCAAGAGTATCATAACTAGAAAGAAATTGTTCTCTGGCTTTAGAAGAGCGAAAAGGATGATAAGAATTGATTTTCATAAAATCTTGCGTTTAGAGTTCTAAGCGTTCAAGAGAGTTGATAATTTTTTCAATCAAGTGAAAATTATTTTTATGATTTATTTTTTTCAGTTGATGAAGGTGAAGAAAATATATTTGAGTTAATAGTTTTATTAATTAAGACAGTAATCATATGAGATAAGATTCCTGAAGGACCTCCTCCAAAATAGCTCAAAATGATTGAATGAGCGGTAAATATTCCAGTTCGTTGTCCTTCCCAGTAAATCCAACGACCCACAAATAAATCGAGAGTTAAAAGTTGGACCCAAGTTAGAGAAATAATTTCTTCACCTCTAAAAAAAAGCACAATATTTTCTAAAGGAACGAAAAATAAGTTACTAGCTGATTCAGGAGTAACAGATTGACTTAACAAGTATAAGAAAATCATGATTAACGGTAGAAAAAGTAATGAAGATTTCATTACTTTTCGAGATATTTCCCAATTTGGAAATAAGACTATCATTATCCAAAATGGAATCACATAATAGTTGGCGATATTATAAAGTAAATTGACACTCATGAAAAAAAATAAAATTTATAAACATCACTACTGGTTAATACTGAATTCTCTGACATCAAAAACTTATCATAATTCAACCTATTCTTGTAGACTTTCTGTTGTATAAATATATATACAGAATATCCATCTTCTGTCACTTTCCGGAATTCTAACGAATTACCGTCATTACAGCCAACGATAGAGAATCAGGGTGTAACCCCCATTTCTCGGAGAGTAACAGAAGAAGGATATAGAAATTCTGAGACTTGTAAGGTACACCCTGATTCAATTTCCCATTTCTTGTTCCCCATTCTCTATTCTCAGAAATTCTGTACCTCATGAATGTGATAACTGCTATAATTTCATCTTCTATCATTCAAAATGAGGATATACATCTTCTTCAAACAGAGTTTTTATAACTTCACAGCCAGTATTTTCTACTATATCTTTATAATCTTTCCACACACTATAATCTGTTCTTGCTGGTGACCTTTCCAACTTGCTCAACCAAGTAGTATGAATTGTAACTCCCATATTTAATCGAGGGTTGCTGAGTCTGTATTGTGGACCCACACTCAAGTTTTTGGCATCGAAAATCCAGAGTTCTGTATTGTCAGACAGCAGGTTATCGGAATAAATCACGACACAAACAATATAGCCATCTGTCGGTTCGGTGGAGTCAGGTCGTGGAATGAATTGAGGTGAATTGCCAAAGTATCCTGATGGAAAGTTATAATAATCCTCAATTTTTAACTCTGGAGTATCAGAAGTTTCAGAATGTTGGATATGTAATCGGAGTAGATTTGCTGGCTTACCATTTTTGATAATATCATGAACAAGCTCGGAAACAGATACAACCCTATTGGGATATTTTTGATACATTTCCAAAATAGATTGGCTTAAGATTTCAGAATAAATTCCCCAACAGTTCCAGAATAAATTGGTGATATTTTGAGACTGAATCTCTTGTCCAGTATATAAAGATAAAGCCCATAAGTGATTTCTAGAATCAATTTCAGAAAGTATGTTTTTTTTAATCACTTTTTCTTTTTCTACATCTAGAATCCAGCATCCGATACGATTAACATCCATTGGGCTTGCTGGCAATCCGCCGTTAATTAGCATATTGTCAGATATTGGGCAATCTGAACGATGAATAAACTCTGCTGGATCTGAAGCAGCTGTATGACCCACATGAAGTATAACTTCACCTTCTTTATCATCATAGTTTGCTAAAAAATGAGCGGTTTCTGGATGAATTCTAATTCGTTTCGCTATTGCCCGATTTTGTTTTAATTGATTTCTCGAAATAAAATATAAATCGGTATAAGGTAATTCAGGATATTTTAGGTATTTTCTAATAAAATCTAAAATTTTATTGAAAATCTTAGTTACTTTTTTGTCTTTAAAAAATAGTTGAGGAATTAAGCCATACAAAGGAAGTTTAAATGCAGAATCTGACAAAACAATATAATTTTTGGTTAATGCCATTTGATGAAGACTTTGTTCGATTTTCATCAAACTACCATCTTCAAGAAAAACTGGTATTTTCTCAATCTCTGTATTCTCTCCTCGCCAGACATTTAAATATATTAAGTCATAACCAAGAACAGATATTTTTTCCATTAAGTATTTAATTTTTTCTACAATAAATTTTGACACTAGAAATCCTGAGTTTTTAATATTTTTTAAATATTTTTTTTTTGATGTCATGGTTTGCGTTTTGTGTATGAAAGTCAAATAAGCGAGATAAGGGTAAGAGACCTGGAAACGATTTGCAGGCATTAACTGTAAACATTTCATTTGTCTGAGAGTCAAATTGTGGATGTGCCGTGCTTAAAATTGGAGGACATATCCCCTTAGGAGCAAGAGGTGTAATGGGATGCCACTGATCGTTCCACCCAATGGGAGCAACAAGGTCTAAGGTACAGGGATCGATCTCGTAAGGTCGTCCAGCATCCCACGTCACTAGCAAACGTTCTGTGCCATTGGAAAACTTCATCCGTAAAAAAGCTGTATTTAGATAGTTGCGAGAACCAAGTTTTAGAGACAAACGAGCTAAGCCGCAATTTCTGAATTTAAGCCAAGGATACTCCTTTTGCCACTGCTCCTGATATTTAGATTTTTGAGACAGTGCGAGGTCGGCGTAAAAGTCTGGTGTTTTGACAATCCGAGTTGACATCCAGGCTTTACCGATTTCTTCACACACGTTATACGATTGACCGGACTGGTAAACGTAAGGACGACGTGGTGTTTTGTGAAAATCCAGACGATAGACCATTCCATCTCCGTTATAGATAGGAATAGAACCATTTTTGCAAGGCTCGACAATATGAGAAGAACCTTGGTATTTAGGAGTATCGATTGCTCCTACTGCTCCGATAATAAATACATGACCTTGCAAATCTTCTGGAAGTTTACACTGCTGCTCTGTTAATCCTTTCTTAACAATTAGATCTAAAGGTTGGTGCTCACTATCTTGTCCGTAAAATTCTTCTCGACTCACTGATAAAATAGCTTGAGGCAATCGTAGTGGGAGCGAGCAATCAGTATGGTTCGCAGTGAATTCCGTTACACTAGAAATTAATTGACTCACTAACTAAACTCCTAAAATTTAAATTTATAATGGGTTGTATTATTCCCAATATTCAGCGAGTTGTCAACAATAAAAACACGCCTATTTGCAGACCTTTGCACTTTCGTGCATCCTGTCAACTTGCTCCTAGAAGCAAGACAAAGAAGAGTCTGCGGTTTCATTGATACTGCTTCTGTTTAATCGGGAGTCGAGGTCAAACTCAAACTACGAGCAACTAGTGCCGCTACAGGTCATTAAAAATCAAAAATGCTTACTGTACATAGCTTTCAGCAGTTGAGAACTCGGTAGTGATTTCTGCCGCGCTGCACTGGTAGACTGAGGCAGGAATTCACCCACCATTGCTTCCGGTGGATACACCACGATCGGGACGAAATGGTAGTGAAACTCCCACCACCTTGTACTAGAGCGAGTTCAAGAATTTCAACAGCGCCTCTCGATCACCTTCTTCCATGGCCACAAACTGTTCCTTGGATTGCTCCGCCTCACCGCCATGCCAGAGAATTGCTTCGGCTAAATTACGTGCGCGACCATCATGCAAGAAAAACGTGTGCTTGTTGACATTCTCAACCAAACCAATCCCCCATAAAGGCGGCGTTCGCCACTCCCTGCCATCTGCCTCAAAATCCGGACGATTGTCAGCGAGATCGGTCCCCATGTCGTGCAACAGTAAATCCGTATAGGGGTGAATGACGCGATCGTTATACTCAGAATGCTCGGAAGCCGTTCCCGTCACCTGTCGAGGTAAGTGACAAGAGGCACATTGCGTCTGATAAAACAGTTGTTCTCCCCGTTGCTCGGAGATTCCATCGAGATTGCGCCTTGCCGGAACTGCTAGCAAACTGACATAGGTGGTAATTTTGTCCAAAAAGACATCGCTCACCTCGGGTCGATCGCCAAATTGGGTTTTTTCTTGACAGTCCACCTGGGACTCCGTGCAGCTTGAGGTCTCCAGTAAGCTGCTGGTAATGCCAATATCGCCATTAAACGCGCCGGCAATTTGCTGCTTTAAGGTCGATTCGTTGGCTTTCCAACCAAAACGACCCAAGTGCGTTGCCTGTCGCTCGACATCCCAAACCCAGTTCGGACGACCGGAAATCCCATCTCCATCTAGATCGTCGGGGTCGGCTTGTTGGAGGATACTCTCTTGGGGAATATTTTCGAGCAGTCCCAGCCCAAATACTGCCGGGGCCACGCGGGGAGAAAAGAGGAGATCGTCCCCGAACGGACCGTAGCCGAGTTCGGTAAACTCGTAGGTCGGGCGACGCAGACTAAAAGATAGACCATCGGCAAACTGCCCCGGCTCTTCCGTCCAAGAAATTTTCGTTTTTCCCTCAGCCGCCACACCGAGGATAGCTTGCTCCTGAAACTGTCCGCCATAGACGGGATGCGGCATCGGTCCGCCGCGCTCGTCTCGTCCCGGAACGCTCAGCCGCATCAACATCGAAAGCATGCGGGTTTCGTCGGGCAGAGGCGGACGACCTCGACCGTCCCGCACGTGGCAACCCGCGCAGGAATTGCGGTTGAATAGGGGACCGAGGCCATCGAGGGTGGCAACAGAAGCCGGAGCTTGAACCCATTGGGTGTTGAATAGGTGGTCTCCAAAGGAAAAGATTCGCCGCCGTCCGCGATCGAGGTTGACAATCGGTTGAGCAAAAGCCGTTTGGGTAATTCTTTCAACTGTTGCCAGTTCTCCCCCAGACAACGCCGTGCGGTTTTCCTGAATTTGGGCAGTATAATCCTCTCGCGCGAATCGTGGCGGGTTCGCTGCTCGATCGGTTGCCATCCCCAGAGGTGGAGATAGCGCGGAAGAGAACACGATCGAAATGGCGATCGCGACGGCAACAATCGCGAGCCGGTAATGCCTACGTCTCATTCTGCCAAAATCTCCACATCAACTCCGAGTACGGTACCCAATGCTTGAAAGGCTTCAGCCTGATTCTCCAGGGCTGTAATCGCCATTTCTGCTTCTTCTCTGGCATCGCTGCCGAGTGGTGAAGCCAGCACGCTATCGAAGGGTTGGTTAATGCTCGCGATCGCCTCGCGGGTCTGCGTCAAAGCTGCGATAACGGTTTGGTTTATCCCCGGATCTAGCTGAGCGATCAGTTCGTCGAAACCTGGCCCGTCGTAGTTTCCGTAGTTTCCAAAGTAGACATTCTCAATCCCTTTGGCATTGAAGACAAAGTCCTGGTAAGTGGTATCGCTAAAGCAGGAATGTTCGTCTTCTTGATTGCCGCTGTCGAGGGGAACGGCCATACGTTCGGAAGACATTTCAAAGGCGCTGAGGGTTGCGAGGGAGGTGAAAATTTTGCTTATCGATTCTTTTGGATCTCGATCGATAAACTCCGCGCGGAAATTATTGGCGTTTGGCTTCCATTCGTTTTCGAGAAAGCTCAAGTCGTCGATGAGCTGGGTGGTAACCAATTGGAGATAGGTGCGACGGCGATCGTTAGTATCTCCATCAGGGACGAAATCTTCAAAACTCCGTTCTCCGGGGCCTTGGGCGTTAAAGTCCTGACCCCACAGCAAAAATTCGATCGCGTGCCAACCCGTGGTCACATCAGCTTCATCGGTCACCTGGTCGTTTTCCAAGATGGTTTCGATGGAAACGTCCAAACTCTTGTTATTAATAATGCCACTATCCGGATTGCCCCGAACGTAATCGATAAACGCCTCATTCATCGGCCAAGCATTAATCCGTCCCTCGGGTCCTTCTTCCCCAGTGGCGGGATCGATAAAGTCGATCGGACCTTCATAAAATCGGAACGCTTCGGTTTGTAAATAACTTTGACGAGCTTGAACCCAAGCTTGCTGGGCGGCCTGATGGGTTGCAGCGTTGGGTTGAGCCAGGAAGGCATCGATCGCCTCGCCCAAACCTACTGCCTGCTGATGAGAATCCCGGTAGTTTCGATAGACCAACTCGGCATAGCCTTCAATATAGGGTCTCAGAGAGACCTCCATGGCTAGAGACTCTGGTTCGGGAGAGGGCATTTCCAAAGACCCATAATTCTCAGGAGTCGTCGGGGCGATCGTGCCCCACACCCGACCGATTGGGGAGAGGGACAGAGCTGTGAGGGCGGCAACTGCAATTTTTAAAGAGGTATGAGTTAAAGAGGTATGAGTCATAACGATGTTGAAAGAATAGGAGGATATCGAACCGTCTAGTGCAGCGTGGCAGAAATAACTGACCGGCTCTCAAGCACTGAAAGCTATGAACAGTAAGCATTTTTCATTTTTCATTTTTCATTCCGCGTAGCGGCACTAGCTCTCGGAGAACCGTGTTGATGGCACTTTGAAGTGTCAGAGATGGCAAAGCGATAGAGTCCCCGACCCAAAACCCGCATTCTGGAATCCGAGCAACTGGATGAGTACCCGATCGACCCGTCCGTTTCTAATGCCAAAAATTCGCGATCGGGGAAACCGTTGAGCGGGACTTAGATCGTTTAATGTAGCAGGATCCGAAAATATTGAGAAGTACTTTCAACTAGTGAGCAGTAAGTCTTAAGGTTTATTCAAGCTTTAGATCTCAAAAAACTTCAAGTCATTTTCAGGCATCTTATCGGTTAAATCTAGAAGCTCTTGTGGCTTGAGATTCAAGCGCGATCTTTTAAACATCGCCCTCAACGCCGGTAACCATCCCCAGCCTCAGATGTCGGAAAAACTGATGGCAGACTAGTACGAAACTTGAGTTATCTCATGTCATAGCATCTCAAGCATATTGAGAAGAAATTTCAACTGAAAGCCAATCGGTTTTCACTGTAGGTGGGGAGATCGTGATGATTGACAACGCGAGCGCATGGTTTGTCGCAACCGTGCGCTCGCCGATTCCCCTCATGGGTAACCATCAACTCGAAGCTTCCATCTCGATCTCGAATATGGCGATCGAAACTGCATAAGTTCCCCTGCCTCAGAAATATGTATTCCTAGAGGAGTCGAACGGAAACCGTCTACAGGAGAAAAGAGCGTTGTCGACCTTGCTTTTTCTGCTCTCTGAATTTAGAATTTTCCGATATTCAATCTCAAATAACGTCAGGGTCAATTATTCGTTGAAAACAAGACAAGCTTAAATCTTAACTCTCTTTTTCAAAGAGATTGACAAGATGCAAATAGTATGGATTAAAAAATAAATTGTTATGTCTGCATCTTCAGGCTTAGATCGTCATTATTCACTCAGCATCCGAAAATTCGGTGATATCTGTTTGTTTGAACTGTCCTGGGGTCAAGGGCAACAACGAATAGCTCAACTGGAATATCCTCCGATTATCGAACAACTCTATGAAGATTGGCGGCGGGTTTATTTAAGTTTTTATAAATCCGAATTGCGGGGACGAGTGGTAGATGATGGGACGATGGCGCCGCAACCCATCGATTGGCACGCCAAAGTGGTGCAGGCAGAAGCGGTATTGATGTATGAATTCCACCGTTGGTTGCGCAGTCGAGAATTATTTGAAATTCGCGAGCAAATTGCTCAAAATCGATCGATCGCATCTCAAACTGAATCTAAAATAGAAGTTTTTCTCACCTGCACGCCCTTAGAATTGGCGCGGTTACCCTGGGAAGCGTGGGAAATTGCCAGTCAATCGAGCATTCGGATTTCGAGAACTCCAAGCAATATCCAAACAGCGGGAAATCCTCAAAACCAACATCGAAATAAAACCCGCGTTTTGATGATTATTGGTCAAGACGAGCATCTCAACTTCCAAGAAGAGATAAAAGCCGTTGCGGCTTTAAACAAACAGCTCGATATTCGATTTTTGGGTTGGCAGCAAACACAAGAGCAAAGTCAAACGATCGAGCAACTTCAAACAGAGATTCGAGACGCTCTAACCGATTCTGAAGGCTGGGATATTCTCTTATTTGCCGGACATAGTAACGAGCAGCAATTGCTCGGCGGACAGATTGCGATCGCCCCCAATGCCTCCATTTCTATCCAAGAAATTGCTCCAGATTTAGAAATTGCCCAACAGCGAGGACTTAAATTTGCCCTCTTTAATTCTTGTAACGGCTTAAATATTGCCGAAGCCCTGATCGACTTAGGATTATCTCAAGTGGCGATTATGCGCGAAGCGGTTCACAATCGAGTTGCCCAAGAATTTTTGGTGCAATTCCTGCAACACCTCGCCCAATATAAAGACGTTCACGACTGTTTGCTGGCGGCTTGCGACACCCTCAAAGTCAAGCAAAATCTCACCTATCCCTCGGCGTACCTGATTCCGACCCTCTTTCGCCATCCCGGTGCGGAACTCTTTCGCCTGTATCCGAGGGGGTGGAAAGCGAGGCTGCGGCAACTCTTACCCAACAAAATCGAAGCCCTGGCACTATTGGTGTTGGTATTCCTCAGCCTGCAAATTCCCGTCCAGTTTAGCTTGCAGCAACAGCGCTTACTGGTTCAGGCGGCGTACCGCAACCTCACCGGACAGCGGGACGGCGATGTGAAAAGCACGATCGAACCCACCCCCATTTTGCTAGTGCAAATTGACGAAAAATCGATTCGAGAAGCGGGCATCAGCGATCCCAGACCTATGGATCGAACTTATCTGGCCCGGTTAATCGATCGACTCGTAGCCCTCGATGCCCAGGTCATTGGTTTAGATTATCTGCTCGATCGCCCTCAAGGAGAAAACGATGAGGTGATGAGGCGATCGATTCGGGCGGCCGTCTCGGGGGACTCTCCCACCTGGCTGGTCTTTGCCACCATCCGTCACGATGTTGAAGGTTGGCTGGGCGTGCATCCGAAACTGGCTCGTTCCCAGTGGAGTTTGCCCGGACATATCGGGATGCGGCGTTGGGATTTGCGCCTGCTCAAAAACGCACATTTAACGGGAGATGAACCGTTACCCTTGTCTTATGCCCTGGCCCTAGCCGATGGATTAAATCGCGAAGGCGCGAATGCACCCCAACCGCAACTCGATCGTTCGACGGATTTGACCGAGGATTCGATCGACCATATTCAACAAACGGTCGACATACAAACTGAAGACTGGCAAAATCCTCTATTATCTCCTCAGTTTCGTCGCCGACCTCTGACAATCTTTTCCTATCGCTTGCGCCAACAATGGCTGCATCCGATTTTGGATTTTTCCATTCCCCCCCAGCGCGCGTACGATCGCCTTCCGGCTTGGCAGTTACTCGACGAATCTGCGGACGTACCACAGTTGAAAACCGCTCGTCCCCCCATTGTTATCGTGGCAGCTGGGGGATATCTCGAAGCCGGGATTGCCGCAGATGGGGCCGATATCTTTCCCTTACCACCAGCGATGGCATACTGGCGCGATCGAGAAAATCCGCCCGATCCGCGCCAAGTTTTAACGGGGGCAGAAGCCCAAGCCTACGCCCTCCATCACGTTTTAACGAAACGGGTGGTCGTCCCGATTCCCGACTTGTGGGCTATTGGAGTCGCAGTGTTGCTGGGAAAAGGGATGGCTGTGGTTTGGGGAGGACAGCAAGGCAAAGTTCGATCGACTCGAGGCAAATTTAGGACCATTTTCGATCCGCGCTTGCCCTTTATCCTCGGGATTCCCGCCACTTACGGATTGATGAGTTTACAAGTTTACATCGGGGCAGGATTGTTGTTTCCTTGGGTTTTACCCTCGGTTGCGTTTTGGGTTCTGACTCTGCCCCCTATTTTCAGGAGTAGAATTGATGGTTAAATTCAATCGGATGTTTTCTAGCCTTTTCATTGCAACAGAGTTGGTATTTGTTGCGTACTCGTACTGCCACGCCAGCATCGGGGATTCTGTTTCTCCCGTACCATTGGAGTCAGATCGGTGGCAGCAAGTCGATCGCGATCGATTTTCCCGATCCTGGCAAACCAAGGATGAAGCCGAACCACCCAAACCGCCCGTTGATACCGGAACCAATTGGGCAGATGTCTTGCCCCCACCTCCCAAAGACGAAGAAAATACCGGAGTACGGGGGGGGTTCTGCTCGATCGCCCCAGGTCGTTTGGGTACGACTCAGATAGTATGGAACGATCGCCCGTTATTCCTCTGGGATGAGACTCGGGGGAACGTGACGCGCGTCGAAGTCCGCGACGGCGACGATATTCAAAATTCAACCTTATTGTGGTCAGCCGAACCGACGGAAAACCAAGCCCAGTACGATGGAGAAGCCCTCGCACCGGGTCAAACTTATTATTGGTTGGTTTTCTTCAATGGGGCAAACCAGCCGACGATGGCGATTTCCTTCCAGATTGCGGAGGCACTCGATCGCGATCGCATTGCTGGAGAGTTAGCAGCACTCACCCTACCCGACAATGCCAGCGAAGAAGATATCGCCCGGATTCGCGCCCAATACTTCACCGAGAACGGGTTGCCATCGGATGCCTTCCTCGAAGCCTTCTCCGTCGTCGAACCCTCCGAAGAACTGGCAACGCTTCTAGAGGCTTTGCCCGAGGAATACTGCCGGGAACCGGAGGATTAGGTAGGGGCACAAGCATTTGGGCTAAATTAACGTCAGTTCGGGATAAAAAGTGTCGGTTGGGGTGGGGTGTGGGGTGTGGGGTGTGGGGAATGAATTCATTGAATAATTCTCTTCTCCCTTGTCTCCTTGTCCCCTTGTCTCCTTGTCCAATGGCGCATCAGCTTAACCTTTCACCAATGCCCGTTCCCCATTCCCCACCCTCACCTGACACAGTCTGAACCAAAACTGACGTTACAGAATATTCTCGATCGCCGAACTCACGCGAACGAAAACGGCAACCTCAAATCGATCGGGTGTCAGATGCCAGCGCAGTATCCGAACCATCGTTCCTTGGGGAGAGAGACGATCGAGATCCAACTGCCCCGCCTCCCCCAAAATCGCCTCCAACAGTTGCGGGGCAGCCTCTTCGTCATTGGCGATGACCCTCGGTTCGACGAACTCCAGATAGCGCCCCCGCAGCACCCGAAACCCAGATTCGATCGCCACTTCTAGGGGTTCGCGATCGTTTTTCTCTTGCAGTCCAAACCGCACTTGCAATCGATTCTCATCGGTAAAGTCAATTTCGGGGGAGGTAACAATAAAATCTCTAATCTCGAAGCTGGTAACCTCGAGAGAAGTATCGGAGGAATTGAAGAATCGATCGAGATCTGCCTCCTCCAACACCAACCGAATTCCAGCTTGCAGTGGTTTCTCTAAAGCTTCAAGTCCATCATCGAGGCGATCGAGATCCAGATCGATGGGGTCGGTTTCCACTTCCAAAACTGCAATTCGCAGCGATCGCATCTCGCCATCCCCAAGATCGACCAAAGGCGGCGATCGCAATCCCCGTCCGGCAATCCGCACGCGATCGACCTTTCCTGCCAAAATTTGGTGGCTGGGGACATTATCGATACGCACTTGGAGTTCTTCAACCTCCTCAAAGCGATCGCGAATTTCCCCCTCTAGCGTCTCATCAAGAACCAATCCCACTGGAGACAGTAAACCCAACAGACTCGAGAGTAGAATCGTGAGTACATCCACTCAGTCAACCTCTCGAGGAAAAGAGGAAACGGGGAATGGGAAACGGAAAATCGGGGTAATCATTGAGAATTTTTCGATAAGAATCAATCTTTATCCCATCACCCTTTTGGCAGATCGATCTAATAAATCCATTGCGAATTTTCAGACGAAAGGGAAGTATCCAAGCGCAGCACTGCTTGTCCCGTTTCGGCAGATTGCCGTGCCGCATCCGCAACTTTGAGAGCATAAACGCTATCGAAAGGGTTTGTATAGAGGAGTTTATTCTCTAAGAGGCGATCGAGTACCATCGCCGTATCTTTCGCAAACAAACCCCGACGAGACGCAATCTCGAGCGGTACGATGTCATCCCCTCGCATCATTTTCCCTTCTTTCGGGGTTAATATCAGCGTTCCATTTGTGCCATAGACCTCAAAGCGATTTTCTCGCACGCCGAAGGCATCGCCTTTGCCGTAAACCACCTCTGCCATGATTCCCGAAGCAAACGTTAACTGTGCCGAACACAAACAGGCGGTAAAAAAGTTACCATCTGGGGTATTCCAATATCGATCGTGGCAGCTTACCCGCGTCACTTCCCCAAAGCAATCAGTCATTCGGCGAATGCGAGAGAGTGCCCCCGATAGGGGAAAGCCTAATTTCTCCAGTTGATAAGACCAACGACGGGGTGCGGGGTGTTTGGGCGTAATGGTAATGTAACGGGCGTAAGAGACCGGTTCGATGTCCGGTAGCGCGCGAATTAACGCCTGATGCAAGCCCCCCAGCAGTTCGATATGCTCGATGTGGAGTAGTTTTTCCTTCTTGGCAGCAAGGGCAACGAGTTCTTCGGCTTCGGCAGGATCGAGGGAGAGGGGGTATTCGACGACGACGTGTTTGTCCTGTTGTAGGGCGACGCGGACGATCGGACCGTGGTCGCAGTTTACCGTACAAATCGTCACCAAATCGAGATCCTGGCGCCGGAGGAGTTCTTCCCAGGAAGTCATGGCGTCAGCTTGGTACGACTGGGCGAATTCCTGGGTTCGGGAGAAATCGGAACCGGCAACGGCTACTAGTTGCGATCGAGGGTCTTCGCAAAACGCCTCGGCGCGGCGCGTGGCGGCATAACCCGTCCCCACCAACCCCACGCGAATCGGAGGGGTTAGATCGTACGATGGGGCGATCGGATCGATGTTGGGAGTTGTCATGGGCTTCCGTTAAGGCAATCGAAAAGGTTGGTAAAACTGGCTGGGCGGTCCAACGAGTTTTTTCCCCTAAACCGACTTTAGAGGCGATCGGGGGTCGCACACAACGGGCTGACGGGTGAATTTTTGAGGGGGTGCGATAGAACGATATCGACTCAAAAGGGTATGATTCCTTAGACATCACAAAAGATAACAACCCGATCGCAGGAAGATTTTCAGTGTCCGATTTTCTCAAAGGGGTCAATCTCTACCTCATCGGCATGATGGGGGCCGGCAAAACAACCGTCGGCAAGATACTCGCCGCCCAACTCGGCTATCGATACATCGACACCGATGATTTCATCGAAAAAGTGGCCGGCATCTCGATTGCCGAAATTTTCGATCGCGATGGAGAAGACGCCTTCCGCCAACTCGAAACCCAAGTCCTCGCCGAACTGTCTGCCTATCGCCGTTGCATTATCGCCACCGGTGGAGGCATCGTTACCCGGCAGATGAACTGGAGTTACTTGCACCACGGCATCGTCGCCTGGTTGGATGTGCCAGTCAACGAACTCTACCGCCGCCTGCAAGGAGATACCACCCGACCCTTACTCCAGCATCCCGATCCCCAAGCTAAGCTACAAACGCTGCTGAACCAGCGAGAATCTCGCTACCGCCAAGCAGATGCGCGCGTCGTCATCGAACCCGGTCAAACCCCCGAACAGATTGCCACTCGAACCTTAGATGAGGTGAAAAAAGCCCTCAAATCGTCGCCCCAGGACGGAGAGGTCGATCGCAACTAACGATGCCCAACCCACAATACCGATGGTTGCGGATTCTAAAAGAATAACGATCGCCCAGGCGATCGTTCGGGATTTTGGTATCCTGACTAGGAGTGAATTCGAGTTGCTGTAATCGGCGACTGAATGCGCGATCGGGGTTGCTTTTTTTCTTATTGGGTTAATAGAACAATTTAAAATCTTGCCGGGTTGTTGAAAAATACCGGTAAACTTTTAATGACTCTTCAGTGCGATCGATGTTTCAGACGATCGACCTTTTATTTTTCACGATTCATTTCCACCATTCATGGTCAACGAACACGAGTATCTGCGTAAAGCTGAAGCCACACGGGTGCGCGTCCTCAGCGAAGCCCTCCCCTATATCCAACAATTTGCTGGTCGCACCATCGTGGTTAAGTACGGTGGCGCGGCGATGAAAGATTCCCTCCTCAAGGAGAAAGTCATCCGCGATATCGTCTTTCTCTCCTGCGTGGGATTGCGACCGGTGGTGGTTCACGGTGGCGGCCCGGAAATTAATACCTGGCTGACGAAATTGAGCATCGACCCCCAATTTAAAGATGGTTTGCGGGTGACTGATGCCCCAACGATGGACGTGGTAGAAATGGTACTCGTCGGTCGGGTGAATAAAGAAATCGTTGCCTTAATTAACAAAGCTGGCGGTTCTGCCGTTGGGTTGTGCGGTAAGGATGGTAACTTGATTAAAGCTCGCCCGCAAGGACAAGAGGGCATCGGTTTTGTTGGGGAAGTGAGTGCGGTGGATACCAAGGTAATTTCCACCCTCGTCGATAGCGGCTACGTACCCGTCGTCTCCAGCGTCGCCGCCGACGAAACAGGACAATCCTACAATATCAATGCCGATACCGTCGCTGGGGAAATTGCTGCTGCGTTGGGGGCCGAAAAATTAATTTTACTCACCGATACGGCAGGCATTCTTCGAGATGCAAAAGACCCAGCAACGTTAATTCCCAAACTCGATATTCAAAAGGCACGGGAACTCATTGATGAAGGTATCGTCGCTGGGGGGATGATTCCCAAAGTCACCTGTTGCGTGCGATCGCTCGCCCAAGGGGTACAAGCAACTCACATTCTCGATGGTCGTATTCCCCACGCTTTATTGTTAGAAATTTTTACCGATACAGGAATTGGTACGATGATGGTGGCATCAGAGTTTATCGGTTAATTACATCAGTATTTAGGTCTAATAGATATCTGCTAGAACAGGGTTCAGGGTTTAGGGGAAAAGAGAGAAGAAAATGCTGACTTGAGTTTGATTTCTCAGGTGTCATAACCGCCTTGGCGATAGCTATATTTAAACGGCTGAATGCTGACCCTGAGATATTAACTTAGCCTAGAAAAAAACAAACGATAATCATTCGCTTGTTCTCGTATTTTTCCTTTCCTCTTTTCCCCCTTTTTTCAGAACAATTTATTCCCCATCAAATTCTGAAATCACCTCAATCTGACCCACAAGATGATGATTGAATTCTGGTAATTCTTCTGCCGGAACCCAGAATTCCTTGCAAATAGAACTGCCCACGGTTTGAACTGGATATTTTTTGAGAAACTCCGTCTGAACGCAAAACCGCGTCACGAAACCAGAACCGCTCGCTTTCACGTTCCAATCTCGGGCAATTTTGGTCGCGTATTCTTCATTGAGAACGGGATAAAAAATAGGCTGTTCCGGTAAGCGGGGTGGAAATTTTCGCCATCCCGACTCGCGAATTAACGCCAATTCTTCAGGTCCAACCGGCCGATAAAGGGTCGTGGTTTCCATCGTAGATTTCTTGGTGGTTCGGGAATTCGTACCATTTCCCCTGAAGTGTAGCGTTGAAAGGGGGCAAGCGTGTTATAGAATGCAGCAAACGAGATCGCGATCTTTATATCGGAGCCAAAAGTGGGGGAAAAAATTATGACAGAGCGCATACCCGTAGGAGTGGTTGGAGCCTCTGGTTATGGCGGCGTTCAGCTCGTCCGCCTATTAGTGGAACATCCGGGAGTAGAACTCGTATATTTGGGAGGTCAAGGGAGTGCGGGGAAATCCTTTTCCGATATTTACCCCCATTTAGGGCATCGAGTCGATCTAAAAATCGAAGCGGTGGATGCCGAGATAATTGCCCAACGCTGCCAGGTCGTCTTCCTATCGTTACCGAATGGTTTGGCGTGGCAAATTGCGCCCACCTTACTCGAACAGGGTTGTAAAGTCCTCGACTTGTCAGCTGACTATCGATTTTTTAACCTAGAGACCTATCAAACCTGGTACGGAGGCGATCGCACCGATAGCGAAACGGCTATCACGACTACCTACGGCTTACCGGAACTGTATCGCGATCGCATCCAAGACGCGCAACTCGTGGGTTGTCCCGGTTGCTACCCCACCGCCAGTTTGCTGGCGATTTCCCCCCTCCTCAAACAAGGACTCATCGAACCGGGAACCCTCGTCATCGATGCAAAATCCGGAACCTCGGGCGGCGGACGACAGGCGAAAACCAACCTGCTGCTCGCCGAAGCGGATAACTCCCTGGGGGCTTACGGGGTTGCTCGCCACCGCCATACCCCGGAAATAGAGCAAATTTGCAGCGACCTCGCCGGACATGACGTGATGGTGCAATTTACGCCCCATCTCATCCCCATGGTGCGAGGGATTCTCTCCACGGTTTATGCAACCCTACGCGACCCCGGTTTGGTACGAGAAGATTTACTCACCATCTACAGAGCTTTCTATCGAACGTCACCTTGGGTGAAGGTACTATCGGGGGGAACCTACCCGCAGACAAAATGGGCGTGCGGCACGAACCTATGCTATATCGGAGTTGAAGTGGATCAGCGCACCAACCGTGCAATCGTCATGTCGGCGATCGATAATTTGATGAAGGGTCAAGCTGGTCAAGCATTACAGTGTATGAATCTGATGCTGGGTATGGAGGAAACCTTGGGATTGCCTCAATTGAGTTTTTATCCCTAAGTTTGCGTCCCAAAAACCTTCGGGAGAACCGGCAAGGTTGACTGGTGGAAATGCGCTCGATCGTGCTCCGAGTCAAGCTCCATGGGGCTGAAGTAGTAAGTAATAAGTAATAAGTAATAAGTCGTATCGGTTCAGCTCAAATCACACGGAACGTGCACCTCTGAGTTCGTGAAGAAATAATTCCGACCCAATTCGTTTGTTGCATCCTCCGATCTTAAGCACCGGTTAAACTTATTACTTATTACTTTCAACTTATTACTTGTGAACCCCTATCGATCGCAGCGAACTTCTCAAGGGTTACGCCGATGGCAAGCGCGATTTTACTGGGGTCGATCTTCTGGGCGCATCTTTAGCCGGTGCGACTTTGGCTAGCATCGGCTTATCCCGAGGCAAACTCAACCAAGCCGTGCTCGCCGGAGCGGATTTGACCCAGGCTCATTTGCTCAAAGCCGAATTTGCTCAAAGCCAATCTGACTGGGGTCAATTTGACCCAACGTTGAAGGTGATAGCAGGTATGGCAGGGCTAGGGTTGGTACAGGGAGGATTTGTAGGCTAAATATTTTAATGTCTAAAGTAACAATTAAGTCTGCAAACACAGGAGCCAAGCTAGAATTTTCAGATGTTAGCAATGAATACTTTACAGTTACATTTTCAAGTCACTCGATGAATGCATCGCATCGAGTTTGGGTTTATACCGGCAACTACGATCGGTTAACTCATGTATTTTTAGAAATGGCAGAAAACTGGAAAGGCTGGGAAGGCGTGAAAACTTGGGATGCGCTCGAAGATGACTTTAGTCTCTCCTGTACTTCAGACAAATTAGGACATATTACAATCTCAGCTCAGTTGGGAAGATGTGATGCTCCTGAATTCTGGTCTGTACAGTTCAATCTAGAGGTTGAAGCTGGAAAAATCGAACAAATCGCATATGAAGTAAGAAGGTTGTTTGCGGGGATGTAACGCTCAATTTCAACTTTGGACAATGGCAAGACTTTCTGCTAGATCTCTCCCTTAAATTTTCAACTCTTTCCTTCAACGGAGAAAGCGATCGCGAGTTTATACTTTCAAGAAGAGGAAGAACATTTTTTCGCTCGGGAAAATGAGCTAAAGATGGTGTTTGTGGAGCTACCCAAGTTTCAAAATAAACTGGAAGATTTACAAAATCAGAAACAACTTCATTCGCCAAACTCTACTCAATGCACGTTTCGACTCGATATTGAGGAGAGGAGATAGATGTTTGAAGTTCGCCATCTCCCCCATTCTCCCCAACTCGCATTTAGCGATTCGCCCAATCTTTCGCCCAGGCTAAGTTTTTCCGAACGCACTCGATATTCGGTGCTTCTGAGTACAGGCGCAATACCGGTTCGGTGCCGCTAAACCGAATCAGCAACCAACTGTCATTGGCAAGGCGGAATTTGTACCCATCAGCGGTGGAACAGTTCGTCACGGCTTCCCCAGCTACTTCCAGCAGCGGTTGTGATTCCAGGCGATCGAGCAATTTCGCCCGCACGTCCATATTCGCTAAGGGCAAATCGATGCGATCGTAAGCCGAGGTAAATCCCGTTTTTTCCTGCAACTGCCGATACAAGACGCTCAAATCTTGCCCGGATTTCACCACCGCCTCGAGAACGTATAGCGCCGAAAGGAGAGCATCTCGCTCGGGAATGTGGGTATTGTAGCCGATGCCGCCGGATTCTTCCCCACCGAGCAAGACATCCGACGACAGCATTCGATCGGCAATATACTTATACCCCACCGGCGTTTCAAACACCGGTAAATCGTAAAGTTCGGCCACTCGAGGCATCAGATCCGAGCCGCTGACAGTTTTTACGAGTTCCCCTTTAAACCCCCGGCGTTGGCATAAATGTTCGATCAGAATCGGAATCAAAATTTGCGAGCTGAGGAAGTTTCCCTCGCCGTCTGTGGCGGCAATTCGATCGCCATCTCCATCAAAGACTAACCCCACGACTAATCCGCCGTGGCTGCGGCTGCGATCGCGAGTTTTCTCGAACAACTCATTTAAGTAGCGAGGCAGGGGTTCCGGCGCGCCGCCACCAAAGAGCGGATCGCGATCGCTGTTAATTTCGTCAATCGCGGTTTCGAGGATTTTCTCCAATCCCCCAGCCGCTGCACCGTGCATCACATCGGCAAAGACGCTCAGTTTGCCCTCCGAAATCGCCGATCGAATCGCTTCGATATCCACCTTCGTCCGCAAGTCGGCACAGAACTCCGGCCAGGGATCGAACATCTCCAAAGAACCGGGTTTCTCGGCGGTAGGTTCTACTCCCGCTTCCAGTTGCGCTTCGATTTTCTTCGTCACGTCGGGAGACACCGAACCGCCAAAGGCTCCCTTAACTTTTAACCCCAAATACTGAGCGGGATTGTGGCTGGCCGTCATCACGATCGCCCCCAAGGCTTGACGGTGGTGGGCCGCCCAACTAAATGCCGGGGTGGAGGCGTAACCTTGGGAGAGCAATACGTCAAATCCTGCCTTTTGAATCGCTTCAGCAGCAACGCGGGCAAAATCTTCGGCCATAAAGCGGCGATCGTACCCCACAATCACCGTATTGCTTCCCGTATCGCCGTACATCTGGGCGAGCACCCCAGCCGCAATTGGGGCGACGCGAGCCACGCGCTCGAAGGTAAAGTCAGCGGCGATCGTGCCGCGCCAGCCATCAGTCCCGAATTTGATGGGATTCGTGGCTGTAGAAATAGAAGAAGGTTGAGCCATAGTCGATGTTGCCTTGGTTGTTTCGGGTTGTCGGCTTAATGTTTATCGTAAACTAGCCAACAGTCAGTGGATATTTTCGCAAACCCTGCCAAATTTTGTGCTACAACTATTGAGCGTTGCAGCCATCCATCGCCACCCGTCGATCGAGATCGACAAATTCAGATTTCGGTGGCAATACTTGAAATGCTACCCATAGTTTAGCAACCTAATTCTTGCTTAGTAGCTGCAATGCGATCGGTCGATGTTCTTTTCATCACCAATCAGGCGGTTTCATTGGGTATTAAATATCGGCTTTTAGCTTTACTTTTTTATTAAGTCAACTGTATTTTCACCTAAACGCTTCCGGAGGAGTTTTTCATGACCACCATTCTGACCCCAGATGCTAATTTTTTCCCAGGAACGATCGGGGATGATACGGTTCTTGCCTTAGGTGGAATTGATGTTCTAGATGGTATGGAAGGCAACGACTTTCTATCAGGAAATGCCGATGGAGATTTAATATTTGGCGGCTCGGGAATCGATATTCTCTTCGGCGGACAGGGAGATGATACTGTGTCCGGAGAAACTGAACCAGATAATATTGCCGGGGAGGCGGGAAACGATTTCCTTTTCGGTAATGCTGGTAATGACTTTTTAGCTGGTGGGGAAGGAGATGACTCCCTATTTGCCGGACAAGGTGATGACACGGTGATGGGAGATTCCGAAAACGATCTCCTGTTTGGCGACTTGGGAAACGATGTTTTATTTGCCAACCAAGGAGATGACACTGTCTATGGAAATGGGGGAGCGGATGTCCTATTTGGCGGCCAGGGAAACGATACCATGTTTGGCGGTATCGAAAATGATTTCGTGGCTGGAAATCTTGGCGATGATTCCCTATTTGGCGACCTTGGAGACGATACTGTCGGCGGCGGCCAGGGTTCGGATACCTTGCAAGGGGGAGAGGGACAAGACCTGATTATCGGTGGCGACGGTAACGATCGACTTCTCGGTGACTTGGGCAACGACACCCTCACGGGTGAACTTGGCGGCGATGTCTTTGTGATTATCGAAGACATCGGCAGTGCGGATATCATTACCGACTATAGAGCCAACGAAGACTTCTTACAACTCGGCGGTGGTTTGCAGTTCGCCAATCTCGACATCGCGCAGGGCACGGGCTTTAACATCAACGATACAATTATTAGTACCACCGAAGGGCAGTTACTTGCCGTTCTGCTGGGAGTTCCCGTTACTACCATTACCGCCGAAAGTTTTAACGTTCCTACCGATTTACCTGGAGGTGGAGATTCCGGAAGTGGCAGCGGCGAAAGTACGCTCCCTCGCCTCCAAGGAGCGGAACTCCTAGTTGCCGATACCGCTGGAGTTATCGGTGAGATTACCGCCACTGGGGCGACGAGTTTTAATATTACAGCGACGATAGATAGTACCGGGGCTGCGGTAGAAAATGCCTTCACCATCGACGAAATGGGACAGCTTTCCCTCTCCGATGCTGGGGCGACAGCCCTGGATGCCGAGGGGGTGAGTTTCCTCGACGTGACGGTGAATGCCGCCGCCGACGGGCAAGATCCCGAAGCGGGAACCATCCGCGTTTACGCCAGAGTCAACCAAGCCATCGGCGATGCAGAGATTGGCAACGATACCGATATCAGCGCTGGGGAGGCTCAAGATACGATTCGGATCGCACCGGGAACCTACAGCGAAACCCTGAATCTCAACAATCCGGTGAAACTCGTCGGTCCCAATGCTGGCGGCCCGGCGGAAGGGGAAGAACGAGGCGATGAAGCCATCCTCACAGGGGGAATTAACATCGTTGGGGTTGCCGATGTCACGATTGATGGCTTGGAGTTAATGGGTTCGGGTATCAACGGGACCGGATCGAACCTCACCATTCAAAATAACGTTTTCAGCACCATAACAGAAACGGCCGTTAGCGTCCGCAATCTGGATACCGGCACGATCGCCAATAATACGATTACCCTAGAAACAGCAAGTGCGAGTGTGGATGGCATTGCCGTCGATTCAGTTACGGGAGTTACGATCGAAAATAACACCATCAACACCCCTGCTGCGGGGGGGTCGGGCATCGAAGTTGGCAGCAGTTCCACCTCCACCAACGTCTCGGTGATGGGGAATGGGATTTCTGGCAGCGATGGGGCGGGAATTGCCAATACCGATGGCGGCATCACTGTGACTGATGGGGATGTACCTGGTTTGAGCATCACCAATAATACCGTCAGCGGTTACACCACAGAGGGTACGGCTTCGCTGCTGTTTGCCACGGGAACGACGATCGCTGAAGGGACGCAGGTAACGATTACCGGCAATATCTTCGGTCCTAATGCAGTGGCGAGTGCCTCGGCGGGGGTGAGCGCACTCGACTTGTCTGGCAACTTCATTGCCGAAGGAACCGCCCTCATGGCGACGGATGTCGATCCGACAACGCTGTTTGGGTAAAGCAACGTCAGTTTGGGATCAAACCGTTTCCGGTGACGGTGGGGCGTGGGGTTTACGGGTGTCGGGAAACGGGCATGGAAGCTCAAAAATATCCTTTCCCCACAAATTCCCGTCCGTGGGGTTCCATCAAATTGGCAAGATCTGGTCCGGAGGGAATAATCCCCCCCGGATTGAGGGGAAAGAGATTGCCGTAGTAGTCTCGTTTAACGCTATCGAGATCGCACGTGTCGGTTATACCGGGAAGTTGGTACAAATCCCGCAGGTACCCCCCCAAATGCTGGTAATCCTGAATGCGGCGACGATTGCATTTGAAGAGTCCATAATAGACGATATCGAACCGGAACAGGGTGGTAAACAGTCGCACGTCCGCCAGGGTAACGCCATTGCCACATAAATATCGTTTCGCGGCCAATACCCCATCAATTTCGTCGAGGGTGGCAAATAGTTCGGTACAAGCGCGATCGTAGGCTACCTGAGTTTGAGCGAACCCGCAGCGATACACGCCGTTATTGACGGTATGGTAGATCTTCTCGTTCCAGCGATCGATTTCTGGTTGCAACGAGATGGGAGACAAATCCAGTTCCCGATTTTGGGCGAACTCGTTGAATTGGGCGTTCAGAATCTCGATAATTTCCGCACTCTCGTTATTTACAATCGCCTTGTTTTGACTATCCCACAGTACCGGAACCGTGCAGCGCCCGCTGTATCCGGGTTGAGCGAGTTGGTAGAGTTCGGGCAACGTCCGACACCCCTCAAAGGGGCGATCGAATATCCAAAATCCCTCATCCGGCGATGGCGATACCCGTTCTACGGCGATCGTCTCTTCCAACCCTTTAAGGGTGCGCACCACTAACGTCCGATGCGCCCACGGACATCCCATCCCCACCACTAGCTGATAGCGTCCGGCAGCCGGGGGATAGGCATTCCCCGTTTCAGTCGAGATCGAGTTCCGAAACTGACTCTGGGGACGTAGATACTCTCCCGACTTGCTACGGGGGGCCATTTGCGACATCATCGTCTGCCACATCGTCGTCCAGACAAATTTGCCCAGTTTAATGATGTATTTCGATGGCAGGGATTTGCCTTTTTTTGGGATTGGAGGAGGGGTTGATTCGGTCATAGATATTTTACGAGTTTGATCGATTGCGGTTCTCCTTCCTCCAAAAGCCCTCAAATCTAACAACTGGTTGCTTGAAGGCGATCGCTAAAAGCAGCGTCCTCTGCTTGGCATTGGCGAACCCGATCGAGTGCTTCGGCAATCACCCGAGAATCAGCCCCCGGACGATTGGCATTCTCGCTCAAATATCGTTTCCAGGCTTTCGTTCCCGGTACTCCGGCAAACAGTTGCAGCATATGCCGGGTGATACTATGCAACTTGAACCCGTTAGCCGTCCAGCGATCGCAATAATCGAACATGGACTCGGCGACTTGCTCGCGGGTGAGAGGGGTTGTTTTTTCCCCGTAGATGTCGCGATCGGCCGTGGCAAACAGGTAGGGGTTATCGTAGGCCGCCCGCCCGATCATCACCGCATCCACGAGTTCGTACTGGGCTTGGGCTTGTTCCAAACTGGTAAAACCGCCGTTAATTTGAATGAAGAGGTGGGGAAAGTCCTGTTTGAGGCGATGCACGTCTTCGTAGCGCAGGGGGGGGATTTCTCGGTTTTCTTTGGGGCTGAGACCTTGCAACCAAGCTTTACGCGCGTGGACGGTAAATCGCTCGCAGCCGGCTTCGGAGACGATACGGACGAAATTTGCCATGTCTTCGTAGTCATCTCGATCGTCGATACCGATGCGGTGCTTGACGCTCACAGGAATCTCGACGGCTTTTTGCATGGCAACGATAGCTTTTGCCACCCGTTCCGGTTGCGCCATTAAACAGGCACCAAAGTTACCGTTTTGCACTCGATCGCTCGGACAACCCACGTTGAGATCGATTTGGTCGTATCCGAGTCCTTGAGCCACTCGGGCGCATTCGGCGAGTTCGGCAGGATCGTCGCCGCCGATTTGGAGGGCGAGGGGTTTTTCTTGGGGCGTGAAGCCCAAAAGTTTAGCGCGATTGCCGTGGAGAATCGCCCCAGTGGTAATCATTTCTGTATACAGCAGGGTGCGACGGGTAATCTGACGCATGAAATAGCGAAAGTGGCGATCGGTACGATCCATCATCGGTGCCACGCTCAACGGATTGCCCCCATCGGGGAGTTGGGCGAAGGTACGCAGGGAATTCGAGATGACTGCGGTGCTTGACATCGTCATGTGTTTCAACAATCGTTCGCTAGGTGAGTAAGACAGATAAACGGCTGTTCGAGCTGGACTTCAAGGGGCGATCGAAACCCAGTGGTTTGCGTTTCCAAACCGACGAGGCTCGCTGGCAAAATTTTTTCGCAATTCCGGCTCGGAGCGGACAAAGAACAAACTCAATTTCAGATTTTTCGCAGATACAGAAACTCTAGCCATCAGGCTACACTCTCGAAAAAAACAGCCCCGCTAGACCTCTTCTAGGTCTTCACACAATTCTTGCAGATTTTGATGCTGCCAACGCCGAGATTGGCGGCGATATTTCTTGGAAGCCAGCTTGGGTTCGTATTCCGATTTCCCAGCTCCGGTCATTTTTCGTTTGAAGTTCGATTCTTTCTCTCCTAATTGTTGCAACATTTCCTGCCGGGAAATCGCTTCGTTTACAAAATCTAAATAATGTTCGTAGCGTTCCCAGTCTCCAGCGACAACACAATTGGGTTCATCTCGGTGCAAGCAATTACTAAACTGACAGCGTCCGCGACTCAGCAACGCTCGTGCCTCGGGAAAGTAACTGGCGAATTTGGAGGGTTCGCAGGAGAAGTCGGGTTGGTTGAAACCGGGGGTATCTGCGAGCAACCCGCCATCGGGCAGCTCGAACAATTCGACGTGGCGGGTGGTATGGCGACCCCGACCGAGTTTGCCCGAAACCGGTGCCGTTCGCAAGCACACTGAGGGGATCAGGCGATCGATTAAACTGGATTTTCCCACGCCGGAGGGTCCGGAAACCACAGTAATCTTATCGGCAAACTGACGGCTGAGTTTTGTTAATCCTTCCCCAGTACTTGCGCTAATGGGTTGCGGATCGTATCCCCATTGTTGCAGCCGATGGCACCACCGGTCTACCACCTCGGGAGCGACTAAGTCTATTTTATTCAAACACAAGCCCACTTCCAAACCCGTGGATTCGGCTTTGACCAAAAATCGGCTGAGTTGATAGGGTTCTAAAGGCGGATCGATCGGGGCAAACACCAGCAGAATTCGATCGACGTTGGCGATGGGAGGACGATCGAGTTCGCTCTTTCGGGGCCGCACTTGGGAAATCGCCCCCCGTCCCCCTTCCCAATCCGGTTCTTCGACGATGGCTCGATCGCCCACCATCACTTTCTGACCGATTTTTTTCAATCGGCTGCGGCGGGTACATAGCAGAAAGGGGGAGACCTCGTGGGGGATATCGGGATGCTTGGGGTCGAGCTGAACTTGATAGAAGTTCGCTTGCACTGCCAATACCGTTCCTTCTAGGGGGGCGATCGTCTGTGGGTCGATCGCCATTTCTCGATCGCTCATGCCGTCAATGTCGGTTTTTGAACCAGCAGGGCAAAAAACTCATCGCGATCTTCGAGTTTCTCGATCGCGTAGCCCGCCATGACCAAACTATCGGGAACCTGCTCGATGGGTTCTCCGGGATCGAGCCACACTTCTAGCAACTGACCGGGATGCATCTGTTCGAGTTGAAGTTTGGTCCGGACAAAATTAATCGGGCAGGGAGTTCCCCGCAAATCGAGTTTTCGATCGGGGTTCATTTAAACAATCCCCCCAAAAATCCTTCTACACCGCCTTTGCCAATGCGATCGCCTTTAATGGCTGCCAGTTTCTCCAACAACTCCCGCTCTTCGGCAGTGAGTTTGGTGGGAATATCGATTTCGATGGTAATTAAATGATCGCCCCGACTCACGGGGTTTCCCAACCGAGGCACGCCCCGATTTTCCATCGTCACAACCGTTCCCGGTTGCGTCCCGGCCGGCACCGTTAACTCCACTTCCCCATCCACGGTATTCACCGGCAACTTACACCCTAAAATCGCCTGTAAGTAACTGATGGTAATTTCCGAGAGAATATTAATCCCATCCCGCTGAAATTCGGAATCCTCTTTCACGAACAGGTAAACGTATAAATCTCCCGCCGGTCCTTTTCGCGATCCTGCATCCCCTTCACCGGAGACTCGCAAGCGCGTTCCGTTATCCACCCCAGCAGGAATGGTAATTTTGAGCTTTTTCGTTTCCTGTTTTTGACCTTTTCCACCGCAAGCGGTACATTTATCGGCGATGACTTGACCGGTGCCGTTACAGGTGGGACAGACCGAGACTTGGGTGAAGCTACCGAAGGGGGTGCGGGTGGCGCGACGCACTTGACCCGACCCACTACAGGTGGAGCAAGTTTGGGGGCGCGTTCCCGGCTTAGCACCAGTGCCTTCGCAGACTTCGCAGGTTTCGAGGTGAGAGATGCGAATTTCTTTTTCGCCGCCAAATACCGCTTCGCGAAAATCTAATTTCAAGTCCAAGCGCAAATCGTCCCCGCGCACCGGACCGCTGCGCCGGCGAGAGGTTTGAGCGGTACCCCCGCCGAATCCCCCGAAGAAACTTTCAAAGATATCGGCAAAGCCGCTCATATCGTTAAAGTCCTGGAATCCACCAGCACCGGCGGCTCCAGAACTTACCCCCCGTTCTCCGAAGCGATCGTAGCGCGATCGCAGTTCGGGTTCCGAGAGGACTTCATAGGCGCGATTAATTTCTTTAAAGCGCTCCTCGGCTCCCGCTTCTTTATTGACATCAGGATGATACTTACGAGCCAAACGACGGTAAGCGCGTTTAATTTCGTCTTTATCCGCAGAACGGGAGACACCTAAAGTTTCGTAATAGTCACCGGCCATAGCGTGTTGCTGTCAATAGTAAGGAACGCAGGGTATTCATCGAATCAACAACGGGACAACCCGTCGCTGGGAGTTGAGATTGTTGCTAGACGAATGGATTACTCCCATCATCTTCTTCCGAGGACGACCCTTGGGACGCAGGTGCGTTAAACGGATCGAACTCGCCCCCCGCTGTTGATTTAGAGGGAGTTTGGGCGGAGGGTGGGGGAGCGGCTTTTTTCGACGGGGAGAGTAAGTCGAAGTTGTCATCCCCTCGGGCGAGATCGTCGGGATCTAGATCGAAGGAATCCTCGACCTCTCCATTCTCGGACAGGTCCTCCGGAGATAGACTCAGTTCGAGCTCTTGGGCACTTGGGGGTGCCGCACTCGGTGCGGGTTCCGAGCTTGCCAAATCGGGATTAGCCAAATCGGGATTAGATTGTTGGTAGACGGCAGAACCGATCGAAAATAATCCTTTCTGGAATGCTTCGAGACACTGCTTGACTTCTTCGAGACTTGCAGATGGATTATTGAGAGCAGCTTCGAGCAATTGTGCTTTTTCGTCCACCTCGCTCCTCAACGCTTCACCGACTAATGCGGCGTTGTGTTCGAGGGTTTGCTGGTAATTGTAGAACAGACTTTCGGCTTGGTTGGTCAGTTCCACCAGTTCTCGCTGCTGGGAGTCTTCGTCGGCAAAGAGTTCGGCTTCCTGACGCATCCGTTCGATTTCTTCGGAACTCAATCCGCCGGTATTGCTAATTTGAATGCTTTGCTCTCGCCCAGTGCCTTTATCTCGGGCAGAAACTTTGAGAATTCCGTTGGCATCGATATCGAAGGACACTTCAATTTGAGGAATGCCGCGAGGGGCGGGGGGAATGCCCATGAGAAGGAATTTCCCCAAGCTTTTATTATCTCGGGCCATCGCTCGCTCTCCTTGGAGAACGTGGACTTCTACTGAGGTTTGTCCGTCCGTGGCCGTGGAGAACATTTGGGACTTACTCGTGGGAATGGTGGTATTGCGATCGATAATTTTGGTAAACACTTCCCCCAAGGTCTCGATACCCAAGGATAGAGGAGTCACGTCGAGCAGCAATACATCTCGAACTTCTCCACCCAGTACACCGGCCTGAATGGCCGCCCCGGTGGCCACCGCTTCATCCGGATTCACGGAGCGATCGGGTACTTTTCCGCCAAAGTAATCGCTGATAGCTTTCTGGACGGCTGGGATGCGGGTCGACCCCCCCACGATAATGATGCGATCGATATCGCTCGGTTCCAAACTCGCATCGGCGAGGGATTGCACCACCGGTTCGATTGTACCGTCAATTAACGGCTTGGCTAATGTCTCGAATTCCGATCGACTCAATTTGAGATCGATATGTTTGGGACCGGTTTCGTCGGCAGTGATAAATGGCAGGTTAATGCTAGTGGAGTTCGCTCCCGACAGTTCAATTTTCGCCTTTTCTGCTGCTTCCCGGATGCGTTGCAAGGCCATCTTATCAACGGACAGGTCAATGCCTTCCGTTTCCCGAAAAGCATCGACGATCCAGCGCACGATGACGTTGTCGAAGTCATCTCCCCCGAGGTGGTTGTTGCCGGAGGTGGCTTTAACTTCAAAAATGCCATCCCCTAACTGAAGTACCGATACGTCGAAGGTTCCCCCGCCCAAATCGAAGACGAGGATAGTCTGATCGCAATCCTGTTTGTCTAAGCCGTAAGAAAGGGCAGCCGCCGTCGGTTCGTTGACGATTCGCAACACTTCGAGTCCGGCAATGGTTCCCGCGTCTTTGGTGGCTTGCCGCTGTGCGTCGGTGAAGTATGCCGGCACGGTAATCACCGCTTGAAAAACGGACTCACCCAGGTATGCTTCTGCATCTTGCTTGAGCTTTTGCAAAATCATTGCCGAAATTTCTTGGGGCGTATGGGTGCGTCCGCGAATTTTGACATCGACGGTATTATCTCGACCGGTGATGCAGTTGTAGGGGACTCGGCTGCGCTCTTCTTCCGTATCTTCCCATCGACGACCGATAAAGCGCTTAATACTGAAGACCGTATTTTCTGCGTTTGTAACAGCTTGTCGCTTGGCCAGTTGACCGACGAGGCGCTCCCCTGATTTCCCAAAACCCACCATACTCGGGGTGGTTCTCCCGCCCTCGGAGTTCGTAATCACAATGGGTTTGCCGCCCTCTAGAACAGCCACGCAACTGTTGGTTGTTCCTAGGTCGATACCAATGACTTTTCCCATAGCGTTATTGGTGGGTGTGACTTTGCGAATTTAAGCCTGTTAACACGTTCCCCGAAGTTTTTCGGGGAATTCTTACGGAACATCTTAGCACTCGATCGAAAGTTGTTTGGCTTGAAGGGATACGGCTTGCCGCACTCTCATCCTCAACCCCCGATCGACGATTTTCGATGACGCTTACGAGTTCTCGGACTCATCTGATGAATCGGAGGATTCGGCTGCCGTGGAGACTTTGACCATGGCATGGCGCAAAACTCGCTCTCCCATGACATATCCTCGCATGAGTTCTTCAATCACCGTACCTTCCTCGTACTCGTCAGTTTCTTCTCGCATGACGGCTTCGTGGAAGTTGGGATCGAAGGGTTCTCCTTCCGGACGCATGGGCGCGACACCGAGTTTTTTGAGGCAGTCGACCATTTGTTTGTAAACCCCTTGATAGCTCTTGTGGATGGCCATCTCGCCATCGTTTTGGGGTTTGATTTGCGATCGGGCCCGCTCGAAGTTATCCACCACGGGCAATAGCTCTTCGATGGCGGAGCACTGAGCTTGCTCCTTTAATTCCTCTTTTTCTTTTTGGGTTCGCTTGCGATAGTTATCGAAGTCAGCGGCCAAACGAGCGTATTGGCTTTTAATTTCATCTTTTTCGGCTTCGATTTTGGCTCTGGCGGCTTGCTCGGCTTCGAGGGTCGCTCGATCGTCTTTTGCCTTGACCTGGGCTGCGGCTTCTGCCGCTTCTACTTCTAGGGGGTCGAGAACGACATCGGCGGCAGTATCCGTCGCTGCCGAGTCGGCATCGGTTTGGGCTACCGTTTCACCAGCGGCTGGGGATTCTTCTGCCGAGTTTGACTTTGGGGAATTTTCGAGTTGCTTTTCCTCATCCATCATTTGTATCCAACTATCCGGTTGCCGTCATCGCTAAACTTACTCTTTTCTATCATGACATTCTTTGAGCCGGAGCGGATTGACCTGCGGGTTATTTTCCCGATCTTCTATTTCCCAATACCATTTTGCGGTCTTCTAAATCCGAGCAAGCCAAAATTAGGACTGAGTTAGAGGACTCGCGAGTCACCATTGAGTCATGTCAATGTCCGTCAATGGGATTTTGGGAATCCCAGCGATCGAATGTTACTTTCGGGTTGAGAGTTTTGTTGGGACTCGTAGGATTGTTGGTTTGATGCCGATCGAACTTACCCAAATAGCAGACTGCCATCGGAGCGGTTGTCACGAATCGATCGCCTCGATCGATATTAATTTCATTAAAGCCCGCTTCAAAAACAAGCCTCAGGGAGATTGCCCGTCTTTCGTCTAAATAAATGATGGGGAGATGGGGAGGAGTGGGGAATTTAAAGAGCGCGGATCCGATACCGCCGCGAGTAGCTTATACTTGGGCAAACCGAACTCGCTCGATCTCATCGGGTTAGTTACGATCGACATCAATACCCAAGAAAAACCGTCGCGCCACCGCTTTTAAGCACATCAAACTGAAACAGGGGTCACATCGGTACTTGTAGGCTTCGGGGGTAGCGAGGAATTCTAGACATTGGTTGTTAAAATCATGGAATAAAACTCCCAAACCAAAGATTCAAACAACACTTTTTGGCTCTCGATCGCAAGCTGCATCAATTGCATCGTTAAGCTGTCTAATAGAGCCAGTCGCCTTCGCGCCAGCCAAAGCGAACCCCGGTGCGTTTCGTCCCTGACTCCCGACGCATCTACAACGACTCGATACGGAGATAAGCAAAACCCGCCATGACCTTCTCAAGATTAGGCCAAAATCGCCGCGCTTTAGTCGTCCAGACCAACTTTTCGCCATTTGGTAACAAGTTGATTCAGGGCGGTCACATCACCCCCGAGCAAATGCTTCAGGCCCAAGAAGAAAGCCGGAAATCGGGCCGTCCCCTCACCGATATTATTGAAAGTCTGACGGGTCAGCAACTGCCTCCCGAACTGGTTCGCCAGTATAAGAAACAGCAGTTATTCGAGTTGAAGTTACTCCACGGGGTGGAAGCCTTCGATCCCGAAATTGACGAACTCACACTCGCTCAACTGAGTCCGTTGATGGAGTTAATTCCTCTCGATAGTTGTCGTCGCTACCGTTTCGTCCCCATTACCCGCCAGCAAGACGAGCTACCCTCGATGGTGGTGGCAATGGTGGAACCGGAAAATTTGGAAGCCCAGGATGAGTTGAAACGGATTTTGCGATCGTCGGGATTGCACCTTCAACGTCGCGTCATCGCACCAGACGATTACCAAAAGCTAATTTCATTGTGCTTGGACGAGCAAGAGCGCAAGGAAGCCGCGATCGCCGCTCAAAAACAGGACGAGAAAAATGCGATCGGTGCCGATGCTTTCGCTCAGTTTGCCGACGGAGAAGGGGATCTAGAGGAAGCCCCCGCAGAGGCAATGGATCTCGATGGAGAGAACGATGCAGACTCTCAACCAATTGTCAATACTGTTAATAAAATTTTACGAAAGGCACTGTCGGAAGGCGTGTCCGACATTCACGTCGAACCCCAAGAAGAATTCTTGCAAATTCGGATGCGTAAAGACGGCGTTCTCCAAGAGCCGTTTCCCCGACTGCCCAAGAATATCATTCCGGCGATTACCTCCCGCTTCAAAATCATTGCCGATATGGATATTGCCGAACGCCGGCAAGCCCAAGACGGTCGAATTCGGCGGGTATTCCAAGGGCGCACGGTGGATTTCCGAGTCAACTGTCTCCCCAGCCGCTACGGCGAGAAAATCGTCCTGCGGATTCTGGATAACTCTTCCACCCAGCTGGGTTTAGATAAGCTGATTACCGATGAAGAAACCCTAGAAAAAGTGCGCGATATCGCCAGTCGTCCCTTCGGATTGATTCTGGTGACTGGACCCACGGGTTCGGGTAAATCGACGACGTTGTATTCGGTGCTCGCCGAACGGAACGATCCGGGGGTGAATATCAGTACCGCCGAAGACCCGATCGAATATGCTTTACCCGGAATTACCCAATGTCAGGTGATTCGAGAAAAAGATTTGACCTTTGCCAATATTCTGCGGGCGTTCCTGCGGCAAGACCCGGATATCATTCTGGTGGGAGAAACGCGGGATAAGGAAACAGCAAAAACGGCGATCGAAGCGGCCTTGACCGGTCACTTAGTGCTTACCACCCTCCATACCAACGATGCCGCCGGTGCGATCGCCCGTTTGGATGAAATGGGGGTCGAACCGTTCATGGTCTCCGGGGCTCTGCTCGGGGTACTCGCTCAGCGATTGATGCGACGGGTTTGCAGCGAATGCCGCATTGCCTATACCCCCACCGCCGACGAACTCAACCGCTTTGGGATGTCAACATCCGGTGCGGTGAATGCAGAATTTTACAAAGCCAACACCATTCCCCCCAGCGAGCGCAAAGCCCTCGCCGAAAGCGGTCAACTGTGCGAGAAATGCGCCGGTGTGGGCTATAAAGGACGGGTAGGGGTCTACGAGTTCCTACAAAACTCTGAGGAACTCGCCGCTTTAATCAACCAAGGCGCGCCCACGGAGCGAATCAGCGAAAAAGCCGTAGAGCAGGGCATGAAAACTCTCCTTGCTTACAGTCTCGACCTCGTGCGTCAAGGTCATACTACCTTTGAAGAAGTCGAACGGGTGACCTTCACCGATTCCGGTTTGGAAGCCGAACTCAAAGCCAAGCGAAAGAGTTCGCTCACCTGTTCGACCTGCGGAGCGGCCGTCGAACCGGAGTGGATGGATTGTCCCTACTGTCTGACACCACGCTTCCAAGACTAGAACCCGCAAGGTCTGGGGAAAAATCCAAACTGTGCCCCACATAAGCGATCCAAACTTCTCTGAATCTAAGCTTCTCTCAATTCAAAAGCTCGATCGTCATTAAAAGGAAGGAAATTAATGGATTACATGATCGAAGATGTGATGGAGTCCCTTGTCGAGCAGGGGGGGTCCGATATGCACATCCAAGCTGGCGCTCCAATTTACTTCCGCGTCAGTGGCAAACTCTCTCCACAACCTCAATTTGGGGAAAGTCTCGCGCCGGACGAGTGCCAGCGCTTGATTTTCAGTATGCTCAACAACAACCAACGCAAAGACCTCGAACAAAACTGGGAGTTAGATTGCGCCTATGGGGTTAAAGGTCTATCGCGCTTTCGGGTAAACGTGTATCGAGAGCGGGGTTGTTTTGCCGCTTGTTTGCGAGCGTTAGCCTCTCAAATTCCCAATTTCGAGAAACTTGGCGTTCCCGAAATCATGCGCGAAATGGCGATGCGACCTCGGGGAATGGTGCTCATTACCGGTCAAACCGGCTCGGGGAAAACGACGACCCTCGCGGCAGTGCTCGATTTGATCAACCGGACGCGCGCCGAACATATCCTCACGGTGGAAGACCCGATCGAATACGTGTTTCCCAATATCAAGAGTTTGTTCCACCAGCGTCAGAAAGGTGAAGATACCAAAAGTTTTGGAAACGCCCTCAAGGCGGCATTGCGAGAAGACCCCGATATCATTCTGGTGGGGGAAATGCGGGACTTAGAAACGATTTCTCTCGCGATTTCTGCCGCTGAAACCGGTCACCTCGTGTTTGGCACCCTACACACCAACTCCGCATCGGGAACCATCGACCGGATGTTGGACGTGTTCCCCCCTATTCAGCAGCCTCAAATCCGCGCCCAAATGTCAATTTCTTTGGTCGGCATTTGTAGCCAAAACCTCGTGAAAAAAGTCGGTGGCGGTCGATGTGCGGCGCAAGAAATTCTGGTGAATACCCCAGCCATCGGCAACCTGATTCGGGAAGGAAAAACCAGTCAAATCTACTCTTCCATCCAGATGGGAGCCAAAGTTGGCATGCAAACCATGGAAATGTGCCTTGCCCGATTGGTGAACGAAGGGAAAATTACATACGAGGATGCGGTGGGTAAGAGTTCTAAACCCGACGAACTCGATCGATTGATCGATCCGAAGATTAAGGCAGGCGGTAAACCCGGTGCTGGAGGTAAACGACCGGCGAAGGCGCGTTAGAATTTGGGTAAAGCTGAGTCCCTACCGGAAATGCGACCCTCAGCTGAAATGGAAATGATTGCCAACCCGACTCATCTAGCGATCGAAACGCTAGATGAGTTCCATTTCTACCCCTGAATTGTCAACAATCCCGAATGTATTATGGCTAATGCCGCATCAAAAAAAGAATCCAAGGGCTTCGACCTGAGTAATATTGAAGAGACCATTCAGGTTGCTATCTCCAGTGTTACGGTCAAAGATAAAGCCATTTTTTCCCGCCAATTTGCCGCAATGTTCAATGCTGGGGTGGGAATGCTGAGATGTTTGAGCGTGTTGAACGAACAGTGCAGTAATCCAAGACTGAGAAAAGCCCTCTCTGAAATTAGAGGAGAGGTCGAAGAAGGGGGAGGGTTGGCCAATGCCATGACCAAGCATCCCAAATGTTTCGATAAGCTCTATGTGAGTATGGTGGCTGCGGGGGAGGTTGGGGGGGTACTCGATGAAGTGCTCAACCGTCTGGCCATGCTGCTCGAAAAGATGGCCAAAATTCAGAACGAATTGAAGTCAGCTATGGCTTATCCCCAAACTGTGGGTTTTATCGCAGTGGTAATTTTTGTGGGGATGACGGTATTTTTGCTACCCATCTTCGCCGATATTTTCGATCAACTGGGAGCAGAACTTCCGGCTTTTACCCAGTTTATGATGAATATCAGTTATATTTTGCGCGGTCCTTTCCTACCAGCGGATAATCCCAACGCAGATAGCTGGATCGAAGAACAGAACTTCGTCATCGTCATGTTCATCGGCGTTATTATCGGGATTGCTTTTGCCATCAAGCAATACTATCAAACCCCCGCAGGACGCTTCCAAATTGATGCAATGTTACTCAAAGCCCCGATTTTTGGTGACTTGATTGAAAAGTCGGCGGTGGCGAGTTTTTGCAACGTGTTTGGAACCCTGACCCGTTCTGGGGTACCGATTTTGAACGCCATGGAAATCGTGCGCGATACTGCCGGAAATGAAGTGATTGCCGATGCGATCGAGTATGCTAGAGACCAAATCCAAACCGGGGGTAGCATCAGCGAGGCATTCCGGGAGAAAGGGGTGATGCCGGCCCTAGCGGTACAAATGATGTCTATTGGGGAAGAAACCGGGGAACTCGACCAAATGCTCATTAAGGTGGGACAGTTCTACGAAGATGAGGTGGAACAAGCCATTAAAGCTCTCACCAGTATGCTCGAACCGTTGATGATCGTGGTGATTGGTGGCATGGTGGGTTCGATTCTACTGTCGATGTACCTCCCCATGTTCGCAGTGATGGATCAGATTGGCTAGAAGGTCATCGTCATCGAAATATGCCCGAGACCCCATCCAAACCGGTGGAAGCATCAGCGAGGCATTTCGCGAGAAAGTCATAGAGCAAATTGGTTAGAGCCAAATTGAACAATTTGCCAAAACCGTTTAAAACGTAAATGGACTCAGAGGGGGCATCGATTTTCGCCCCCTTTTGCATCACATTGACGTTCGAGGAATCGAACTACAGAATTTTTTCGAGCCCGTAAACCAATGATTTAAGCTGCGTCACCTTACGAATCGAGAGCAGTACCCCCGGCATATAACAGGCGCGATCGCTTGTATCGTGGCGCAGGGTATAAATCTGACCTGGGGCACCAAAAATGACTTCTTGATGGGCAATTAAACCCGGTAAGCGAATGCTATGGATGGGAATGTTGCGATCGGCCCAACCACCCCTTGCTCCTTGGATTTCTTCCGTTTCTTCCACCTGGGGAGGATTGAAGGTTTTACCCAACTCCGCGAGCATTTGAGCGGTTTTAATTGCCGTGCCGCTGGGAGCATCAGCTTTTTGGTTGTGATGGAGTTCGATAATTTCGACATGATCGAAATATTGGGAGGCTCGAATGGCTGCCTGCTGCAAGAGCACCATACCAATGGAAAAGTTGGGAATAATTAGACAACCCGTGCTAGCTTTTTCGGCAAACTCAGCTAAATCCTGAATTTGCTCTGGACTCAACCCAGTCGTCCCGACCACTGGTCGAATACCATAGGCGATCGCCGATCTGACATTATCGTAGACTGACTGGGGATGGGTAAAATCGACCATCACCCCTTGCTGCTTTTCTTGGGTTGCCATCACCAAAGTGCTTTGCAACTCGCTGAGCACCGGAACCTCCAAAGGTCCGCAACCGGCAACTTCACCAATATCTTGACCGATGTGCTCCGGGTTGAGATCGACCGCCCCCAAAAGCATCATGTCCTCGGCGGCTGCCACGGCTTTTACCACTTCGCAACCCATCTTTCCAGTTGCTCCGTTAATCACCACGGGGATCGGATCTTGGCTAGCCATAATTGAGAAACACCTTTGGACTCCATTAGAAATTGTGACACCCCCGGGGCTCCCGTCGCAAGAGAGAAGGTGTCACAATTACGGACCAAATTGGCCGGGTTGGCGTTTATTGTTGAGCTTTATTTTTGCGAAGGTTTAATCGGTTTGGGCTTGGGTTTTGAGGATTTGGGAGAATCCGAATAGGATTTGGGAGAATCCGAATAGGATCTGGGTCCTCTGGATCCGGGTGCGGGTCCCCGACCTCGTTTGTAGCCTCCACCACCTGGACGACCTTTGCCGTAAGGCTTTTTATTGAACCTGCGTTTGATCGGTAGTGCCCCCATGTTGTGGCTTTCCTGGATTGCCAGATCGTTGCCCTCACGCTGCACGTGGAACTCCCAAAAATGTCCGACAGCTTTTCCAGGTAAATTGCCCTTGAGTTTTAACTTGAAAAATTTGGGTCGAGTATCGCCTTTGCGGGGAGATTGCTTGATTTTTACGACCACGTACTCTTTATCCTGGGCGTAAAAAATGACCTCACCGCGAATGGAGAAATAGTTATCGTCAACTTCTGTCGAAGAAACTGGCAACGGTTCGGATGTAGAGGAGGAAGACTCACCATCGTCGGCCGTTGCATTCTGCTGCTTGTACTCTTCGCTGAGGGTTTCCGGTTCCCAAACGCCAACAATTTGAACGTGTAAGTTGCCATCGTGCTGACCGGTGCGCGGATACACTACCCACAGGTGACTTTGCTGCAAGTCAACGTGATTTTTCACTAAACTCATCACGCGACCGAGAAGGACTGCATCGATAGGAGTCCCATCGCTACTGGTCATCAAGGCACCGCGCGTGATTTGCTCGGCCGAGGGGGCGTACTGACCGCGAACGACTCCGATGGCGCGGTATTGCCTCGGTTCGCTTGGGGGTGGAATGGGTTGTTGCCGATCGGGTACGGTCGGGGTGGGAGTGACATCGCTGCCCTGGGCTTCTCCTTGGGGAGAAACGTTTTGAATGCCTGCCTCATCAGGGTTAGAAGCAGAAGACCCTTCGAGGGAATTCACCTTAGACGAAGAGGGGTTGGGTAACTTTGGGGATTCAGACAATGGATTAGAAGAGGAACTCATAAAACCTCCTAAGGGCGGAGACACATCCTTAGACTACGGAACATGTTAGAAGACGCTGCACGGTTAGGCGAGATCGACCCGTTAGGTTGTAGAAACGTTGCGGAGTTTTTCGATCTCCCCGAGCAAGTAGCTATCGTTCGGAATGATGGCTACCCAGTCTGCCTATTGTACTAAATGCAACCCCAATCGATGGTTATCCGAAATGTTTACACAATTTCTCTGTTTTTGTTAGTCAAGGGCAATCGCCCAAGGCATTCTAACTGACCGCGAGATCGGGGTGGCGACCCTAGTTCGTCGCTCGAGTCGTTTTACAGGTGAGTATTGTACCCGGAAGAGTCACAACACGGGTCTCGCGCGTCGAGCTTCCCACGATCGGTTATTCGATCGCATCATCACCCCAGTGCGCGAATCGACTCATTCGGAGGATGCTGGCTTAATCGAGAAACGATCTCCCACAGATCGTGGTTCTCCACGGTAATCTGCAGAAAAATTCAGACTTTTTCCATGGAGAGGTGAATCTCAGAACGCAGTTGCGTATCAAAACTTTACAACAATGTTAATTCCTGCAACAAATTAAATAAAAACGGGAAGAATATTGATAAGAATTAAAGTTAACATTTGAATTCAAATGCGTATCAACCTGTTGTAAAAGCTTTATCGAGAGAGGAAAACATAAATTGACTTCCTTAACATTACACGCTACCCTTATGGCCGCTTTTCCTTCTAGCGTTCCTTGGAGTCCCAAGGTTGCATTGGTAATGATTCTTTGCAATGTTGTGGCGATCGCCATTGGTAAAGCCACGATTAAATATCCCAGTGAAGGTCCCGCATTGCCGATGTCCGAAATGTTTGGCGGTATGGGTTTCCCAGCTCTTTTGGCAACCACCAGCTTCGGTCACGTTTTGGGAATTGGTATGATTCTCGGCTTGGCGAGTTCCGGCGCGCTCTAAGTCAAATTGACCGCTCGACTCAGAGTTGAATGAAGAGGCACTTTTCGAGGTTTAAGTCTTTAGAAGTGCCTCCTAACATTGCCAACTTGAGGTTTGATGTGAGAGATTACTCAACGGAAAGTCCCTTCGAAGTCAGCCATTGAGAATCGTAAAGGCGAGATTGGTAGCGCGAACCACTATCGCATAGAATTGTGACGATCGTATGTCCGGGACCCATCTTCTTGGCGAGGGCGACCGCAGCACCGACGTTAATACCAACAGAACCGCCCATAAATAAACCATCCTGGCGCAGAAGTTGGTAAATAACCCGCAAACACTCTCGATCGTCGATCCGAATGGCATCGTCAATTGGGGCACCTTCCATATTTCCTGTGATACGGCTGTTCCCAATGCCTTCTGTGATGGAACTGCCCTCAGTCTCGATTTTGCCGGTTTTAACGTAGCTGTAGAGTCCGCTACCCATAGGATCGGCCACTACGCACTGAATGTCGGGATTTTTTTCTTTGAGAAACATTGCGACTCCGGCATAAGTTCCCCCCGTTCCCGTCGCCGATACCCAGGCGTCGATTTTACCCTCTGTTTGCTGCCACATTTCCGGACCGGTAGTTTCGTAGTGAGCTTGCCGGTTGGCGAGGTTATCGAATTGGTTGGCCCAGATGGCGTTCTCCATTTCTGCAGCCAGTCTCCCGGAGAGTTTGACGTAGTTATTCGGATTTTTGTAGGGAACGGCAGGGACGGGACGCACTTCGGCCCCGAGGGTGCGCAGAGCATCCATTTTCTCCTGGGACTGGGTTTCGGGGATGATAATCAGGCATTTGTAACCTTTGGCATTACAGATATGGGTCAGTCCAATGCCTGTATTCCCGGCTGTTCCTTCAACGACAGTTCCCCCCGGTTTGAGCAAGCCTTGTTTTTGGGCATCTTCAATAATGTAGAGTGCTGCCCGATCTTTAACGGAACCACCAGGGTTGAGGAACTCTGCTTTGCCAAGAATTTCACAACCCGTTTCATCGCTAAAACTGTTGAGTCGAATGAGGGGGGTATTACCAACCGTACCCACAAAACCATTTTTAATATTCATGTTTCAATCTATTTACCCTGCCATCTAATCAGCTTATCAGTGTGGGGGAAAACTGAAGCAGCAAGGTATCAGACTGTTACCTCGGCTTGGGTGCGATTGCCGAGTACAGACTCAACTTATAGCGGTTTGTGCTCAACATTCATCCTGCAAAAATTGAATTAAGGCTGTGGCAACCGTACTGACGATCGGATCGAGAAACGGGTTAGTCGCAAAGGCAAAAAGTTCTTCGACTCGATCGCCAGTCGCAGCCTTAAAACCCGTTCCGATCGTGGAAACTGCGACAATCAGCAGATAAATTAGTGCAAAAACCCCTAGCCAGCTGAGTATGCCCTTACCATCACCAATCTGACTTTCTGGCGGCTGCGATTCAGATATCGGATGACTCATGAAATCACTCCCTGAATGGATGCGGCAACTGAAAATTTTTTCGCAATTTTCAATACGCTGTCGCTTTACGGTATCGATTCAGGGTAAATAATTTCTAAAGATTATAGCGGTTCTCAAATCAGTGAGGGCTGATTTTAAATCTCAAGTCCCCCCTTATGAAGGGGAGGCAGCGTCGCCAGAGGGGTTTCCCCAAGTAGAACGACTGCCGTGGATGCGCGGGGGATCTTCCGGACCTCATCCATTGGAGAAACGCTATATATTAAGCTTTTAGATTCAAGACGAATGGGTTACGAGATGTGTGCTTCCAATCCAGGAGTAAAGGATCGATGCCTGATTGACTGATTTACCGCCTTCTTTCTCCTCGCGTCGCACCCGGAACGATCGCTCGTTCTAGGCCCGGAAATTGACATGCTGCGCATTGTTGGATTGAGTTAGAGCGTAAGTACTTAACGATGGTTTCAGAGCTATCGGCAGGGTTGGAGTCGACATAGATAACGCTGTTGAGTACCGCCGTCACAGCTAAAATCTCGATGGCTCTGCGGTTTCGTCTCCCCATGATTTTTTAGATTCCTAACAATATCCAACTTTCGTTGCTACCTGGCGTAACTCACCTTCTTTGAATTATGGTTAGGATGAAATGACTGGGTCATGAGTTCGAGTATATTTTGCTGACTATTTCGGGCGCTCGAGGATGAAGGAAACAAATCACCAAAAGGCTCGAATATAAAGGTTGCCAATGAATGTATTACTATGGGATATTGCAATTTAAAATACGAGATTTTATCTCGACAAAATACAATTGCACGATAATAATACTGCGAAATTTTAAATCTCTCAAAAAACATAAGCTATTTAACCTACACACCCTAATACTCCTTTTATTTATTATTATTTAATAGTATTGGGTTTGACATCCGTTATTCTGCTGAATTCCGATCGCCTCATCGATACTCGTTCGATCTGTAAATGTCTCTCCGTAGATCCACTACAATTTTCAAATTGAGACAAAATAAGCCCGATCGAGATGCGATCGGGCTTGATTTGAATCTATAGCGGGTCAGAATTTAACTCCGGAGACTGACCTTAAATTTTTTCGAGAGTGCTTCTCGGACTTTCTGATGAGCGGTATCCACTTCCTTATCCGTGAGGGTCCGATCGCTAGCTCGGTACATTAATCGAAACGCCAAACTGCGCTGTTCGTCGGGAACGCTGTCCCCCCGATATTCATCAAAAATTTCCACCGATTCGAGCAACTTGCCGCCCGCCTTTGTCATCACCTTTTCCAGATCGGCAACGGGAACCGAAATAGGTGCAAAAAAGGCTAAATCGCGATCGGACGCCGGAAAAGTTGAGAAAGTGGCGAAGCGGGGGACTTGAACCGTCGGCTGTCCCAAAGCCTCGAGCAATAGTGCCAAGTCCAATTCGAAGGCATAGACCTCGTCGGGTAACTCCCGCTGCTGGCGCAACCGAGGATGCAACTGTCCGAACCGACCTAACTGCCGTCCTCGCAGCCATAGGGCGGCCGTCCGTCCGGGATGCAAGCGCTCGTCGCTGCTGTCGGGGCGGTACTGCACTTCGATTCCCAATTCCGTGAAAATACTCTCCAGAATTCCCTTAGCCTCGAACCACCCCATACTCTGGGTTTTCCCGGAGTTCGTCCAATGACCTTCCGTGGGATCGCCACCGAGAATTCCGGCGATCGCATCCCATTCCACCAACGCTTCTCCCTTTTTGGCAAAGGCGCGCCCGATTTCAAAGCCATTGAGCGCCCCATTTCCATTCTGGAGATTGTACTCGAAGGCATCGATCAGGGCTGGCAGCAACTCTGTACGCAAAGCCGAGTATTCTGCAAATAACGGGTTTGCCAGTTCGATTTGATTCTCCTCTCCCGGCTTGACGAGGGAATAATGAATCAACTCCGTCAATCCCGCAGCCCGGAACGCTTGCCGAAGTTGGCGAGTCAGGGCGGATTCCGAAGAGAGATGACCCAGGGTATGCTGACTCGGGAGGGTATCGCAGAAGTTATCGTAGCCGTAAACGCGGGCAATTTCTTCAATTAAGTCGATTTCCCGTTCGATGTCGCGAGCGCGATAGGGGGGTACTTTCACCATCCACACCCGATCGCTGTTGGGGGTGACTTCAAACCCCAAATCCACGAGAATGCCCTGGATGCGATCGGGGGGAATCTCGCCGACGGTGTCTTCGAGTTTCACCTGTCCGAGGACTTCTGCAACCCGATCGAGTCGTAGTTCGATCGATGCAGACAGTTCCGGGCGCGCGTCTGCCATCTCTTGCGCTGCGGGCGTTCCCCCGGCCAGTTCTGCAATTAAGGCGATCGCACGGGCAGCCGCCACTTCCAATTCGGCAAAATTCACCCCTCGTTCGTAGCGGGATGAAGCTTCCGTGCGCAAGGTTTGGCTGCGTGCCGAACGGCGAATGGTAGGCGGATCGAACAATGCCGCTTCGAGCATTAAGTTCTCGGTGCCATCGTGAACTTCTGTTTCTTCGCCTCCCATCACCCCCGCTAAAGCCACGGCACGATCGTTGGCGGTAATGAGTAGAGTTTGTGCTTGCAATTGGCGTTCTTCGCCATCGAGGGTGGTGAGGGTTTCCTCCTCCTTGGCAAACCGCACCCCGACAGTGAGGTTCTCGTCTCCAGTCACCTGTTGCAGGCGATCGCGATCGAAAGCGTGAAGCGGTTGCCCCCATTCGAGCATCACGTAGTTGGTGATATCCACCACATTATTAATCGGGCGCACTCCGGCGGCTTCTAGGCGTTGCTGCAACCAATCGGGCGATGGCGCGATTTTAATCCCTTCAATGGTGGTGGCGATATACGCCGGACAGGCAATGGTTTCGGCGATCTCAACACTTAAATTCTCTCCAGAGGCGATGTCGGATGGTTTCACCTCCGGTAAATGCAACGCGCCCCCTGTCAGGGCGGCTACTTCCCGCGCTACCCCCACCATACTCAGGGCATCTGCGCGGTTCGCCGTCGCCGTCAAGTCGAGCACTACATCCTCTAACCCCAGCAACGGACGCACGTCGCTTCCTAATTGCGGGTTATCTAACTCGAAGATATGAATTCCTTCCGATTCCTTTGCCAGTCCCACTTCCGCGAGGGAGCAAATCATACCCGAGGAGGGTACGCCCCGCAGCTTTGCCGGTTTGATTTTGAGATCGATTTGCGGTAGATAGGTTCCCACCGTCGCTACAGGGACGTAGATACCCGCGCGGGCGTTGGGCGCACCACAAACGATATTCAAGGGAGAATCACCGCCCACATCCACCTGACAGACCCGCAACTTGTTAGCATTGGGATGGGGTTCGCACTCGACAATTTTCCCCAAAACCACACCATCCGCCCAAGTGCGACGATCTTCGATGTCTTCCACTTCAAATCCTGCCATTGTTAGCAGGTGAGCTAATTCTTCCGGAGACAGTTCGAGGTCTACAAGTTCCCGCAGCCAATTCAGAGAGATACGCACGATGTCACTTCGCTTATGTTCGATCTTCAGCCTATCTATTCTACCCCCCGAGGGGGTGAGTTCCCGGCACTGGCAATCCCGAATCTTGTTGAGTCTGAGGAGTCTCGACGGCGGCGGTTAGAAGTACTCTGATTTTCAGTACATTTACCGATCGATTTCTCATTCGATTCGATGAATCTGACTTCATTTATTCGAGGTTTCCCCCTCGTCACGCTCTCCATTTTTTAGAGATACTAATATTAGAGATTGACGTCAGCTTGTATCCGCGACAACAAAAAAAATATCCAATCTCATTTAATCAAAATAAAAAGACAACAGCTATTGTCTTCCCCGACTTCTAACCGATTCGACGGCGAAATCCTAACAACCTCTTGAGTAAAATTGCATGAGTTACTGCATCAATCCTGACTGCTCCAATCCGAAAAATCCAGAGGGGACTCAAGAGTGCCTCTCCTGTGGTTCTTCCTTATTGCTGGCCGATCGCTACCGAGTGCTTAAAGCGATCGGTAAAGGTGGATTTGGGGCGACTTTTTTAGCTGAAAATGCCTTACTGCCCGGAAATCCAACCTGCGCCATCAAACAATTGCGTTTGGCATCTAGCGATGGTCGAGTTTTAGAACGTGCGCGCACGTTATTTCGCCGAGAAGCCGCAACCCTCGGAAAAATAGGTAATCATCCTCAATTGCCGAGTCTGCTCGATTATTTTGAAATCGATAACCGATTTTATTTAGTTCAAGAATACGTTCAAGGTTTAACCCTAAAACAAGAAGTTAAACGATACGGATGCTTTAGCGAAGCACAAGTTAAAGCCGTATTAGATGAAGTTTTGCAACTGTTGCAGTACCTTCAGCAAAATGAAGTGATTCACCGAGATATCAAACCGGCGAATATTATTCGCCGTCGTCTCGATAATCGACTCGTATTAATTGACTTTGGGGCCGTCAAAGACGAGGTGAGTCAAACGGGATTGCTCCTCGATAGCGAAACGATGACCCCCAATACGTCTTTTGCCATCGGAACCCCCGGTTTTGCCCCACGGGAGCAAATGGCGATGAAACCTGTCTATGCCAGCGATATTTACGCCCTGGGGGCAACCTGTTTGTACTTGCTCATCGGACAGTCCCCCCGCCGCTTGGATTGCGATCCCGGTAATGGCGAGATTCTGTGGCACGATCGCGTTTGTATCAGTCCCCACTTGACCCAGATTCTCGACAAAATGCTCAAGCCACTACTTCACTATCGCTACCAGTCTGCGGTGCAAGTTCTGGCGGATTTGAATCGAGAACCCTCTTCCGATACTGCTTCAAATGAAGACACGGAGGCAGAACTCACCTTTGCCAATCTGAGCGAGTCGAATCCCAGGGAGTCTGATGGATTTGAAGAAGCCGATTACGGCACCCTTGCGGCGGGGAATGGATTTTCTCGCCCCCAGATGCCCCCGAACCCGATGAATTCAGCAACGGTGGAAATGCCACCGGCTAAACCCAGTTATCGCGATATCTCTGGAGATACGGGAGGCGATTCGGTGAGTTCGAGTCGCAGTGTGAGTTGGACTGCAAAGCGCACGATTTCAACCTCCACGGCACTTCAATACACGAGCGTGACCGATCGCACTCCCACCAGTTCGTCGGGGAAACTCACGCCGCAAACCTTAAAAACATCCTACTCGAAAGGAGAACGGGATTTTGCCGATTGCGATCTGAGTGGCTTCGACTTGCAGCATATCGCCCTTCCCCAGGTGAATTTTTACGGGAGTAAGCTCGTTCGTACCAATCTGAAGGGGGCAAATTTACACAAAGCCGATCTGAGTTCTGCGGGGATGAGTTATGCGGTCTGTCGCGGGGCAAATTTGAGTAATGCCTATCTGAGTTACTCGAATTTATCTGGTGCGGATTTGCGAGGGGCCAATTTAACCAATGCTTACCTCACCCATGCCAATTTGCGCGGGGCGAACTTATGTGGGGCTAATTTAACCAATGCAAAGGTTTCTGCAACTCAGTTGGCCATGGCAAAGACGAATTGGCGTACGGTGATGCCGAATGGAAAGCGATCGCTTTTTGCATGATGGGATGTCCCGAAGTTTTTCAAAGCACTTTTGTGTCAATCCTCTCGCTCGTTATTTTAATTGGATTCTCTCGAGCTTCAACACGTTGGAATTCTCGAGAAAGTTTGTAATGGTGTGAATTGCTATCCTCTCAACTTCAGATTTCGCATTGTGTTTTGCAGTGTAATTGGTCATGTAAATCGCTCGACTGAATATCTGTTTGAATCTAAATTGTGTTGGTTTCAGGTTGTCATCTACTACCTTTATATTCTTATCAATTCAATCGATCGAATAAGTCTCGATGTTATCGATATCGATTTACATCACTTATATTTAAATAAAAAAACTAAAGATATTAATACTATATTGAAAGTCGATAGACGAATTCATCCTAGATTTAATGACCTAGAAAAAAATATTTTTTGGTGTCCATATTTCGACAAAATTACGAAAATAAAAGGAATTGTGTCTTCCAACGATTTGATTTTAAGATTGGCCAGTAATATGACTCGCTTTATTGACGATCGAATCACTGTGATTTTGCTTTGTCATCTCGAGTGCACCGGGACGGAAAATGCGATCGCCAAGGAAATCGCGGGTTACTATTGTCCGGCGATCGCAGCTTTACCTATTCGACCTGCCATGGGTTCGTGAGTTCCCGCTAATTCCGCTTTCCTCTCGCATTTTGGGTTTAGGCAACAGGGGAAACCTGGGGAGAGTGTGAGAAACGCGATCGAATGATGTTTTGAAACAATCGCATTTCCCATGAGCTAGCCTGCCAGCAGCCCCGCGCTCTATTTGGCGACGGTTCAAGGAATCTTTGATTCCGCGTCGCATCAAATGAGCGTCGGGATGAATGGCAGGTCGGATATAATATCCAAAGCAGGTAAGACCAATAAGTGCTAACCGCCACCTGTTAACTCAAACAAATTCAAGAAAAGAACCGGTGCGGAGGGGCATCCCGTGTCGTCAATAAAGCTTACCGAGCATCCGAACCGTTGGGTGGAGTTGGTAAGAAGCCCGCGCTCTCCCGCTAGGGGAGCGTCGGGAGTATGTCACTGCTACCGTTGCTATTTGCACGTTTGTTCGGAGTAAACTCCCACAGGAAGAAGCATTTGGACCTTCTAGATCGAGTTTGACTCAATTGAGTTTCACTCCGCAGAAATTGCCCAAATGCTTGCATCCTTTCTTATATCAGTGCGGCGCCGACTTCGTATCCCGCACCAAAGAAATAGCTGAAGGTTTGGGTTGTCGTCACCTCCTGTACGGAACTGACACCGAAATGAGCGACAATGGCTTGAGAGTTGGCGCTGCGGAAGGCTTCTAAATCGATCGCCGCCGAGGGGGTATGTCCCGCTTCGAGACCCACACCGAACATATATTCCAAGGTTTGTTCGTAGGTCACTTGGCTGATGTCCGTGGCATTGTAGAACAGCAGTAAGTCTTGCGCCGAAGCCGAACCCACCGCACGATAGCCTTCCAAATCGATAATCGGCGAGGGACTTTGACCTTTCTCCAATCCGATACCGGTAATGTAGTCGAAAAGCTCTCCATTATCGATCGCGCCGTTACCGTCGGTATCGATGTCGGCAGCATCGGAAACCAGTGCAGCTGCGTAGGTTTGGCGGTACCACTCGAAATCCACCGTTCGCGATAGATTGGTCCCTTGCACCAAACCCCCTTCGAGCAAGAAGTCGATCGCGCCGTCAGTCTCGACATTATAGACGTTCTGGGCGCGATAGTTCGAGAGGACTTCAGCTGAGAAATTCGCCTGATAGTACTCGATATCGACAAAGGAGGCGACATCAAGTTCCAATTCGAGTCCCGCACCAAAGGCAAATTCTTTGATTTCGACGAAGCTGAGTTCCCGAACCTCTTCGATTTCGATGCTGAAGTGGCGAGCAATTTCCACTTCATATTGCGCTGCGTAGCTGTCGATATCGATGGGGGATAAGTCGAAGTCCGACTCGATGCCGACGGTGTAAACGTGGTCGAGAATTTGGGTATGGGTGATATTTTCGATCGAAGTGGCGTACTCGCGAATCAGTTCCTGTTCGTAGGTGGCGCGATAGTACTCGAAGTCCAGTTCTTGGGATACGCCACCGAAGACGAAGTCGACAACCAACTCATCACTGAGTGCCAAGACGCTTTCCACTTCGTAGTGGACGCTGAGTTCGTACTCGAAGGTTTGACGCAGGTAATCGATTTCGACGAATTCGAGGGGGTTGAGACCTTTCTTCCATCCCTTACCAAACATGAATTTGATAATTTCTTTGTCGGTGTATTGGGAGGTATCGATATTGTCGGTTGTGTCGGGGTTACTCTGGCTGCCGCCACCACCGGTCATGCCGGTCATTCCAGACATGCCAGTCATGCGAGAACCGCCTGTCATGCGAGAACCGCCTGTCATTCCAGACATGCCGGACATGCGAGAACCGCCAGTCATGCGAGAACCGCCTGTCATTCCAGACATGCCGGACATGCGAGAACCACCGGTCATGCGAGAACCGCCTGTCATGCCAGTCATGCGGGAACCACCGGTCATGCGAGAACCGCCTGTCATGCCAGTCATACGGGAACCACCGGTCATGCGGGAATCGCCAGTCATGCCAGTCATGCGGGAACCACCGGTCATGCGGGAATCGCCAGTCATGCGGGAACCGCCGGTCATTCCAGTCATCCCTGAATGACCGCCGAGGTACTCATCCACCTCTTCGGCGTACTTCGCTAGATAGCCTTCAATATCGATCGCGATCGTTCTGGCCGATTCAACTTCCAAAATTGCCTTGAACTCGGAACTGTAGGCAATCTCAACAATCTGTTGCGCGGTGAGTACCGTATTGGCATCGACGGTGAATCCCAATGCGGTGAATAATGCCGTCCGTTCTTCAACCGCGAGTTGAGCAACTTCGTAACGAACGTATTCGAGATCGATCGATTGAAACTCGGTGGCAAACCATTGGGTAATTTGTTCGTCGCTGAAACTGGCGGTTACCGCTTCTACAGTAACGTCAAAGGAAGAGGCGATCGCAGCGGCATAAGTCGATCGAATGTAGGAGGCTTCTACCAACCCCGTTAGGCTCAAACCCTGCTCAAAACCGACACCGAAGATAAATCCGCGAATTTTCTCGATGCTCAGTTCGCTGACTTCTTCGATGCTGATACTGAAGTGGCTGGCGATTTGGGTGCTGTAGCGTTCGATATACCCATCAAAATCGATCGGGGATAGGTTGAATCCGCCAACGAGTCCCACCTGATAAACATGGTCGAGAATTTGCGTTTCGCTAATTTGTTCGATGGAAATGCCAAATTGAGCTACCAATTCGCTTTCGTAGGTCGTGCGATAGAATTCGTAGTCAATTTTTTCGGCAACGCCACCGAAGAGGAAATCTAAGACCAGGTTATCGCTGAGTTCGGCAACATTGGTCACGCTGTAGAATTGGGTCAGTTCGGCGGCAAACAGTTGGCGAATTTCGGTAATCTCCACGAATCCCAATGGAGAAAGTCCCTGTTTCAAGCCTTCGTCGAACATGAACTCGATAATCTGCTTATCGGTGAGTTCTGAAATATCGACTTGGGTTGTGCTTCCCCCGTCTTCACCACCCATATTGCCGCCAGTACCGAAGTAGAACAGCGACAGTTGAGTGGCATACTGCAATCGATAGCCTTCGATATTAACCGCAGAGAGTTGGAAATCGGGGTTCCAGCCTTCGGTAAAAACGTAAACTTGGAGTTGTTCGCTGCTCAAGTCGGCAACGCGCACTCCCTCTGCCGTTAAGATGTTGCCGTAGATGGACTTGTAGTACTCTTCGTCGAGATAAGGCGCGGCATCGCCGAAGACGAAATCCACGACCTGGCGATCGCTAAATTCCACTCCAAATCGATGGGAAAGTGCGGCTTGATAGGTGCTGCGATAGTAGGCAACGTCTACAAAGCCGGTGATGTCGATGCCTCGATTCAAACCTTCACCCACCATGAAGTCTCGAACTTGCTCGATGGTGAGGCGATCGACGCTGCTCACTTGATAGAATGCCGTCAGGCGCTCGGCGAACTCTACCCGATAGCGATCGATATCTAATGCCGATAGGGTCAATCCCTCTTGCCGTCCTTGTTCGAGCGCATAGGCATTCACCTGTTCGTCGCTGAGTTCGGCAACGGCAAATCCGTAGAAGCTTTCGAGTTCGACAGCATACCGCGTCCGCACGTACTCAATGTCGATCGCCGGCGCGCTATTATCGAAGATGCTCTCAACAACGTCTCGATCGCTCAGTTGAGAAGCGTTCTCCACGTTTAAGAAGTTGGCAATATCCGTGGAATAGGCTTGGGTGAAAGCCTCGGGATTGAGAATCGCACTGATGAAGCTGGTAAAGTTGCGATTCTCCCGAATGCCAAACTCAAAGAAGTGCTCCGTTGCCGTTGTCACGCCAGCGGAAACAGCAGCGGCAACATCGGGATTGGCATTGAGATAAAACTGACTGTTGAATAAGCTGGTAAAGGAGCGTTCTTCTTGAATGCCAAACTCAAAGAAATGCTCCGTTGCGGTCGTCACACCGGCAGCAACGGCGGCGGCAACATCGGGGTTGGCATTGAGGTAAAATTGCCGATCGAAGAAAGCATTGAACGAACGCTCTTCTTTAACCCCAAATTCAAAGAAGTGTTCCTCGGCGGTGGTGAATCCGGCGGCGACGACGGCAGCCACATCGGGGTGAGCGCTCAAGTAATGTTGACGATCGAATAGCGCGTTGAAAGAGCGTTCTTCTTTGATGCCAAATTCAAAGAAATGTTGAGTGGCGGTTGTCGTACCCGCAGAAACGGCGGCGGCAATGTCTGAATGACTCTGAAGGTAATATTGGCGATCGAAGAAAGCATTGAACGAACGCTCTTCTTTAACCCCAAATTCAAAGAAATGCTCCTCGGCGGTGGTGAATCCGGCGGCGACGACGGCGGCGACATCGGGGTGAGCGCTCAAGTAATATTGGCGATCGAATAGCACGTTGAAAGAGCGTTCTTCTTGAATCCCAAACTCAAAGAAATGCTCCGCTGCGGTGGTCGCACCCGCAGAAACGGCGGCGGCAATATCCGAGTGATTCTCAAGGTAATATTGGCGATCGAAGAAAGCGTTAAACGAACGTTCTTCTTGAATCCCAAACTCAAAAAAATGTTGCGTTGCCGTCGTCACCCCAGCGGAAACCGCTGCAGCAATATCCGAGTGGCTTTTGAGATAAAATTGGCGATCGAAGAGGGCATTGAAAGAGCGTTCTTCCTGGATGCCAAACTTGAAAAAGTGCTCGGTGGCGGTGGTGGCTCCTGCTGCAACGACAGTAGCTACGTCGGCATGCGCTTCAAGATAGAACTGTGCGTCAAATAAACGACTAAACCGACGATTTTCTCGCAAGCCCAACGTCAAAAAATGCTCTGTGGCAGTGGTTTCTCCCGCTTCCACAGCGGCAGCTACATCTGGGTTGAGTTCTAGATATTCTTGTTCTTCAAAAATACCGGAGTTGTCAATATTTAGAACATCTGAATCTACACTATTGGAGTTGAAAGTATTTCTAGAAGATTCTTGCATGGTAGTATTTTCGTATAGATTGCGGAATGTTCTGAGATTTATGTTCATCGTCAAGGGGTCTCAAAAATTGATGATGGTCAAGATTTGAGATGCACCTGATTCTAGCCCTGGTTTAAGGAGCCATATCGCTACCAAACTAGAGCTAATTTAAGCGATTTCAACGATCGATGACGACTCTCTCAGTGCAAGTCGGTAAAAATTTCACCTAATCTTTATCAATTGGCTCAAATTCGATCGTTAATTTTTATTCGTGCAAGTACGGAAGATTTGACAACTTTTTACATTCGAGAAAAATAGAACTGAATTCTCGAAGTTGTCATTTTTTTGCGAGTGGCTCAATAAAATTACCCAAAATTTGGCGATCTAAACAATTATTTTTTGGGTGAGCTAGGGGTTTTTGACGAGGAGCAGGTTATCTTTGTTTCCAAATTAATTTGTATTTTTATTCGGCATTTTTTGCAGATTTTTTAACATTCGATATAAATTAATTCAAAGAAGTCTGTGACAGTATTTGGGGTGGCATATGAATAAGCAATCAAAGAAATCGTGAAGGATGAAAATTTATCGGTCGATAACGATAAATAAACCGATCGATTTATCGATTGAAGGTTAAGCGACGGCTACACGGACTCCAGTGAGATGGCTTAATTTAGAGGCCAATTCGATCCCTAAGCGGCTAAATACATTACAGCTGTAATGGTTATAGCTATAAAGAAAAATAGCGGCATTGGGTTTGAGGCTATCGGTCCAATTCATCAGCGGATGTATGTAGCTGTGTAGGGTGTTCGGACTGAGGAGGCTGTTGCCCAGATAAAGACCTTCAGGGGCACCCAAAGATAGAATGTGTAGTTTGTCGAGATTTCGATAGCGAGCTAAGGTGGTTGTAATTTGTACGACTCCATCTTTTGTGGGTTCGAGTACGATCGCATTTCCATCCCCGGTGATGTCCGCAATTCGGGCCGGGCAGAGATCGACTGCTGCATCAACGAACGCGAGAGTATTCGCGGATGCCGTTGCTGGAACTTTGGAATCGAGAACTGGCAATGAAAACTTAGACATTGTCCTCATCTGACTCAACATGGGATGAAAACGCGCAATCGGACCCACTCGCAAAACACCAACTTCACACCCCACTGGCGAAAAGACATTCGCACGCAGACATTACACAGACTTAACAAAGACATTCACGTGCAACACCCCATACGTCCATTACAATCGCGATCGAAGTGCGATCGCCTCAGTAGGTGTGCGGATCTCGGGCGCTGACTGCATTTTGCGGATTTTGCGGTGGTGTTCGCGGACCGATCGTGGTATTGTACCGAACTTGGCAGTCGCGCTCTCTCTTGAGAGAAGATTATCGATCGAGAATACAAGTCGACTCGGACCAGCCATTGGTATCTTCTTGCGAACATAATTCTTCATCCCGCGATCGAACGTATCGGAATGTATCGAGACTGCCATAGCTGACGATAAATCGATCGCGCTGGGAATTGTAGGTTAATTTCAGCTTGTCAGCTTCGGTACTGTGTCCGTAAAAGCTGTGAACTCGACGGCAAAAGATGCCTGCGCGATCGCATTGAAACACGATAAAATCACCGTAGTCTGGATCGATAGTGGGACCGGCAAACACAAGACGATATTGTTGTCCCCAGGGTTCGACAACCAAACTCGATCCGGGGTCAAAATATATCGAGGCGGGTAAAAGTGCAACTGCCAAACACGGTAGTATCCCGATCGCCAGACACGCACGACGATAGATGCGCCGGCGGGTAGACAATGCTAAAACCCCCAAGACGAGAAGCGCCATCGCCAGGATCGGCCATAGGTACCAAGCGATAAAGAGCAACAGGATGAAAAGCACGCTAGTGACAGTGGCGTATGCCAATGCAAAGGGAAAAATCCCCGGTAAATATCCCTCAACAAAGAACCAATAGAACAGTCCAGCGATCGCGACAAATGCCAGAAAGAGACCCACAATTTGCAGTGGCTTCAATTTTTTGAAGATTCCCATTAGAACGCCTCAAACAAAACCTCGAGTTCCGTCTCACTTCAAATAGGCGATCGTCACGCCAGCCCCGCCATTCTTATCCTGGGCGAGTTCGTAGCGATCGATATGGGGAGAACGCTGCAAAAACTCCTGGACTCCTTGGCGCAACCTTCCCGTTCCTTTGCCGTGAATAATCCATAGCGCCCCGCCGATGGGAACCGCTTTGCCGATCGCATTTTCGAGTTGCACTTCCGCATCGGAAATCCGGCTGCCGCGCAAATCCACGGTATTTTGGGAGGTCTGCACTAGAGGTACAGAGGTTGCAGCTGCGGGTTTGGATGCGGGTGAGGATTTAGGCGGTTTGCTAGGGGGAAGTTCGGGTTTTTTGCCGTCGAGAGATTCGATATCAGTCAGTTTTACCGTCATTTTCATGATGCCGAACCGCACGGCGAGTTCTCCATCTTTATCCGGTTGACTGAGGACTTCGGCGGTTTGCCCCAGGCTGGGAATGCGGATGCGATCGCCAATTTTCGGGCGAAATCCGGGTTTGGGTTTCGGGGGGGCACTGCGGGAGGGCAGTTTGCGGTTGGCGATTTTCTCGACGGCAACGGTGGCTTTCTGGGCATCCTGTGCCGTTGCCGAACCTTGTTGCAAATCGCGGATGACTTTGGCAATTTCCCCTTTGGCTTGGGAAATGGCTTGTTGGACGGCTTTTTCCTGTTCTTGTTTGAGTTGCTGTTCCCGTTGTTTCAACCAAGCGGCTTTCTCGGCAATTTCTCGATTGAGTTGTTCCGCTTGGGCAACGAGTTGGGCGGCTTCTTGGGCTTTGGTTTCCTGTTGGCGGCGTTGGGCTTCCAATCCGGAAATCACTTGGTTGACATCGCTGTTACCCCCGGGTGCAACGTAGGTTTCGGCACGATCGACCACTTCAGAAGTTAACCCCAATCGTCGGGCGATGGTGAGGGCGTTCGATCGCCCTGGAATTCCCCACAACAAGCGATAGGTGGGGGATAAACTGACGTCGTCGAATTCCACCGAAGCGTTTTCAAATCGATCGTCTTCGTATTTGAGCGCTTTGAGTTCCCCGAAGTGGGTAGTGGCGATCGTGAGTCCGGCGCGATCGGCGAGATAATTTAGTAAAGCAATGGCGAGGGCGCTACCTTCGGTGGGATCGGTTCCCGCCCCCACTTCGTCGAAAAGTACCAGGGGGAGAAAGGGCTGTACTGGGAGTTCTACTGGGGTTTCTACTGGGGTTTCTACGGGAGAAGATGTGGATTCACCCTCTTCGATCGATTCCTCCAATTCTGGAGTTGGGGGTTCTGCCGGTACGGGTAAATCTTCCTCCAGCGCATCTAAAATCCGGCTTATGCGGCGGATATGTCCGGAAAATGTGGAGAGACTTTGCTCTAGGGATTGCTCATCGCCGATATCCGCCAGAACTTGGGAAAACCAGGGCAATTCTACCGGTTCTCGGGCGGGAACGAATAGTCCCACTTTCGCCATCAACACCGCTAAGCCCAAGGTTTTCAGGGTCACGGTTTTCCCCCCGGTATTGGGGCCGGTAATCGTCACCACCCGGATGTGGGGGGCGATGGTGAGATTCACGGGAACGACTTCGGTGCCCTGTTCGTGCTTGTGCTGCCACACCAGAAGAGGATGGCGCAGTTGGCGCAGGGTGATGGGAGAGGCGGGGGTTTCCCCATCGATGGCGATAAATCGGGGGGGATTGGCTTCCAGCCACAAACTGTAGCGGGCGCGGGCGGTGGCTAAATCCAGGGTGGTGACGATCGCCAGCAATCGTTCCAAGTCTTCGCGCACTTCGGCAATTTGCTCGGTGAGTTCCCGACGCACGGTCTCTTCGATCGCTTCTTCCCGACGCTGGAGTTGCCGCAGTTTGTTGTTTTGCTCGACGATGGCGTGGGGTTCGATGTAGAGGGTTGCCCCGGTGGTGGAGGTGTCGTGGACGATGCCGCGAATGGCATCCTGGCGATCGGCTTTCACGGGGATGACGAAGCGATCGCCCCGTTTGGTAATTACTCGATCTTGCAGGGCATTGGCTTGGCGCTGCATGATTTGTTGGAGAATTTGGTAGATGCGATCGCGAACGCCTTTGAGCTGCTGGCGAATTTCTCCCAATTCCGGACGGGCGCGATCGGTGACTTTCCCGCGTTCGTCGATGCAGCGGTGGATTTCGCGATCGAGTTCGGGATAGGTGCGCAGGGATTCGACTAAGGCTTGGAGGACGGGCAGTTCTTCGCGATCGTCGACGGTGCGGCGCAACTGCCGCGCCCCGGTGAGGGTGGTGGCGACGTTGAGTAATTCTTCCCCGGAGAGAATGCCCTGTAATTCGGCGCGTTCTAAGGATTCGCCGATATCGCAAATGCCCTCAAACGACAGGCTGTTATTGGCATCGGTTTCCAGGCCGTAGGTTTCCCGCGTTTGGGCGAGCAATTCGAGGCTGCGATCGGGGGTGGTGGGGATTTGCAGGTGCTGCGCGGCAACCCTGCCCAACTTAGTGGCAGAAAAGGTGGAGAGGTGCTGGCACAAACGCTGCCATTCTAGGAGTTCTAGGGTTTCCGCTTGTATCAAAACTGGTTGTATGAAGTATGTTTGTATTGTTTGTGTAATTTTAACATTTTTAGGGAACGGGGAACGGGGAATGGGGAATAGGGTGTGGGGAATGGGGTGTGGGGAATGGGGAATGGGGAACAACGTATCGTTGGTTGTTGCTAATGGCTCCGATACTCGATCGCATTCAATAAAATATTTAAATCATTGCGCCGGTTCTCCTCAAAATTTTGCTCGATTTTTCTGCCAATTTCGTCACGAGTTTACAAGGGTTACACCGCCATGGTAGGATTTTGTCAATTAATACGACATGGTTGGGTTTAATCTTGTAGCTACATCGCTCTATTACACCGCTTAAAACCCTAATCTATCGTTAAATCGATCGCCCTTCCCTTCAAAATGCGATTCGTCTCAAAACATAAGTTTTTTAGTCAGCGTTTTGACTGGGGTTTACAAAATTATTCTTTTGTGAGTACAGATTTGTAGTGTAGGGTGGGCAGTTTGGTAATAAATGTAGGAGCCAACCAACACCACGTGAGGTGGGCAACGGTGGATTGGAGATTGCCGGAGAGCGATCGATCGCCACGATTTCACCCAACAATTCTGCTCCCTGTTATCAGTTTTGGTTCGATCGGCAAATTCGACATCGTTTCTCCTTGAATTTACAGATATTTATTTCGATTGCTCGACTACTTCCTAGTATTTACTGAATTTCTCCACAATTCGAGCGCATTTTAACTCAGTAAATCTACGCGGTTTTTCAATAGACGATCGCCCAATGGTTAATTTGTTCGATCGACCTATTGCCATCCTGGGAATCGCCATATAAGAATAGGTGACAAATCGGATTTGAAGAGCGATCGAGCCGGTCACGATCGACTCAAACTCGACAGTTTCACTGAGTCAGCCGATGAAACAATATAGCAAGATTTCCCGCCAATCCTCGCAAACCCCCGTCCAGCGCACCTGGAACAAGATGGAACCGCGCCCGTTCCCGACTCAGGAGACTGCGAACGTGCAGTTAGAAACGGACCCGGCAGCATCGGCAAATCTGGGGAACTATACAGGGTTGAGTTTCTACGGCGCACCCCCGATACAGCGTCAAGAGGAGGAGGAAACCGCAGCAGAGGCAATTATAGCGCTACGCGCTTAGGTTAGGACGATGGTAAGATGACTTAGCTCTCAATGTTCAAATCAAATCATGCCAGCTGCCTACAGTAATGACTTACGCCGTAAAGCGATTGACGCCGTTCAAAGAGGAGAGAAGAAAAGCCAGGTCTGTCGTTTCTATAAAATCAGCAGAAATACTTTAGACCTGTGGCTGAAAAGACTCCAAGAAACGGGGAGTGTTCGCCCTAGTGTACTGGGAACGGGGGGACAAGTTCCTAAGCTCCAAGACCGTGAGAAGTTTCGTCAGTTTATCGTACAGAACAAAGATAAAACTCAAAAACAAATAGCTGAGCTGTGGGGAGAAGGCTTGACTCAACAAAATGTCAGCTATGTCTTGAAACAACTAGGAATCACTCGTAAAAAAAAACGTATGGCTATCAGGAAAGAGATGAAGACAAGCGAGAAGAATTCAAAAGAAGATTAAACGAGATTGAACCCGAGAGGCTAGTATATGTCGATGAGTCAGGGTTTGATAATCGAGAAGATTACCCATATGGTTATAGTCCCAAGGGAGAAAGATGCTACGCACTAAAATCGGGAAAGAGAACTGAAAGAATCAGTTGGATTACTGCCCTCAAAGATAAAACATTGTTGGCTCCACTCACGTTTGAAGGCTCCTGTAATCGAGACTTATTTGAGGCCTGGCTAGCAAATTGCTTGATTCCTCAATTAAAGCCTGGAGATATCATTATTATTGATAATGCCACGTTTCATCATGGAGTGATGATTCAAGAACTGGTAGAAGCAGCGGGCTGCGAAATCTGGTATCTGCCCCCTTATTCCCCAGACTTAAATAAAATTGAAAATTGGTGGGGGGTTTTAAAGACATTGATGAGGCAGAAATTCAAAGAATATGAGACGGTTAGAGATTGTGTAGATGCGGCTTTCATGCAGTGTCCTAACGTATGCGCGTAGCGCTATATCCCACCACCGGGGCGGAGAGAAACCGGAGAATGGCGAGTTTTGTTTGACACTCAAATTTTCTTCGATACTGGAAATGATGCTCTGAGTGCTGAGGCAAATGACATTATCAACAATTTGATTAAACGTATTGATAAATTCAAACAGCAATATCCTGACTATCGTCTGCGATTTGAGATTACAGGTCATGCTAGTCCTCGATGGCAGCATCCACGAGGAGAGATTCCTCAGGATTTAAATCTTGCTCTATCTGAGGAGCGCGCCAATCGTGTATTGGATCAACTGCGTAATGGGACGCGAGCATCTGGGGATGAATCATGTAACTTTGTCGTTGAATCTTGTGCAGGGCAGCACAAGACATTAAGCGAGCCGATAGGCAATGAACTTCCTACTCCCCTAGGCTCTATGGAAGCCCTGTCTGAACTTCGCGATCCCGATGATGATTGGTGGTACGATCGTCGAGTTGATGTGGTTGTGTACCGTAACGAGTTTGGCTACGCACCTAATGAAGCTCCATCTATGTAAGTACGAGCGCTCTTGCAAGATAGATAAACAAGTAGTGGGTAGGGTGGGCAAAGTCCATATTTCTCAGGTTCGCGGAAAATTATATTCAGTTTGCCCACCGACAAGAGTCTCCAGCGATACCAAAATCTGGTGGGCAACGGTGGATTTTTAAGGGTCATTCCAGAACAGATCGATCGCCACCATTTCCCACCCTACACTGACTACACTGACTGAGAGCTACTTCATCACACCGCCAAAAATTGCTGAATCACCTCATTACTCAATTCGCTTGTCGAACCCGATGCCACAATCCCCCCCCGTTGCATGGCATAGTAGAAATCCGCTTGGCGCACGAAATGGAGGTGCTGTTCCACCAGTAATACCGAAATTCCCGTGGTTTCGATGATGCGACGCACGGCGGCTTCGATTTCGAGAATAATTGAGGGTTGAATCCCTTCGGTGGGTTCGTCGAGGAGGAGGAGTTGCGGTTTCCCCATTAAAGCACGGGCGATCGCTAACTGTTGTTGCTGTCCGCCGCTCAAATCTCCCCCCATCCGCGATAGCATGGTTTTCAGCACCGGGAACAGCTCGAAAATCTCCTCGGGAATCTCTTCGTTGCCCTTTCTCCCCCCCGGACGCGCTTCGATACCCAGTAACAGATTCTCCTCCACCGTCAACCGGGGAATGATTTCCCGTCCTTGGGGAACGTAACCGATACCCAATCGAATCCGTTTGTGAGTGGGTTGTTTGACGATCGAACATCCGGCGTACTCCATCAAACCACTTCTCGGTTGCAGCAATCCGACGATGGTTTTGAGCATTGTGGTTTTACCCACCCCGTTCCGTCCGATCAAACACACCATTTTGCCCTTGGGAACGCTCAAATCCACATCCCGAAGAATATGACTTTCGCCGTAGTAGACGTTGAGTCCGGTAATTTTGAGCATCATCTCGGAGGATATTCCCGGTATGGGAGGCTGGATGGAATTGGTTTGTGTCATGAATTTTTATGGGGAATGGGGTGTGGGGGACAAGGGGACAAGGGGACTGTAGGGGCAAAGCATTTGAGCGATAAATCATGGGTGAAACAAAATTTAGACTTCCAAATGCTTCGCCCTCTTCGGCAGCAACGGGAGCAAGATGCTCCCACTATGTATCCACGGTTGACTCTTCCGAAGCCCCCGAAGCCCCCGAAGCCTCCGAAGCCCAACTAGATTTGAGGCTAGAAACAGATTTCCTCATACTCATCACGTGCCATTGTACGCTTGGGCTTCCAAACGGCGAACGACATCTTCAGGTAATCCGAGAAGTTCCACCAACCGGGTGTAAGCGGCTGCCTCTTCTTCGTTAATTGTGGCTTCGTCGGGAGTCCGCGCACTCGACGCAATCACCTCATAGGACAGTTTCAACACCTGTTCTCGTTCTGACGTATCGAGTTCGGCGACTAAATTTTCGATCGACACATCTTGCGCTAAATAATTCTGCAACTCTTCTTGCAAGTGCTGCTGCTGTTCGGCATCTTCGGCGAACAAGCGACTCAGGCGAGATACCATCACTTGGACTTCTTCCGGTGCAATGCTACCATCGGCCCAAGCCATGGACGCGACGATGCGCAACATTTTGATTTGGCGATCGCTAATTGTGGGTTTTTCCCCGAGATACACCTCAATCACGCGGGGGTCATTTTGCACCTCATCCATACTTCCCTCGCACAGCCGCGAACCCTGATGCAACACCGTCACCGTCGTCGCAATTTGGCGGACGAATTCCATATCGTGTTCGATGACGATAATCGAATGGCTTTCGGCAAGGGATAGCAGCAAATCCCCGGTTAACATCGTTTCCTCGTCGGTGAGTCCGGCAACGGGTTCGTCTACCAGCAGTAAATCGGGGGATTGTGCCACCAACATCCCAATTTCCAACCACTGTTTCTCCCCGTGAGACAGCAACCCGGCTTTGATATCGGATTTTGCCACCAGTCCGATGGTTTCGAGTAGTCCTTTAACGGTGAGTTTCTCTCCAGACGGGGTGGGTTTGAATAGGGAGGCAAAAACATTCTTGCTGCGATTGCAAGCGAGTTCTAAATTCTCGCGAGGGGTGAGGTTGAGATAGACTCTGGGGGTTTGAAATTTGCGACCGATGCCAAACCGGGCAATCTTATGTTCGCTGAGGGATTTTAAGTTTCGCCCTTTAAACCTCACTTCCCCTTCGGTGGGTTGAACTTTCCCGGTAATCACATCTAAAAAAGTGGTTTTTCCCGCGCCATTCGGTCCGATAATCGTGCGCAACTCTCCTTCTTCCATACTGAAGTTGAGTTCGTTGAGGGCTTTAAACCCATCAAAACTAACCGTTAAGTTATCAATTTCTAGAATCGGTGCCATTGCTTTTTATTGATTCGTCTGGAGGCGCGATCGCATTTTTGATAAAGGACTCAAGCTAGGTCGGTGGGCAGTTCGATGGCTTGTGTAAAAGTACCTAGTTGACTGACAAAACTACCCAATATACACATTGCTATTCGATTGAATCTCGATTGCCTAACAACAATCAAAAATTGTTAATTGTTAATTGTTAATTGTTGATTATTAATTGCCCATTACCCCAACTCTTCTCGTTCTTGCTCCACTTCCGGATCTTGTTCTAACTTGGGATAAGTTCCGACATATTGAGGTTTGCCGAAAATCGATCGAATTTGGTCAACGGCGCGATCGCGAATCCAACCGACAATGCCATCGGGTAACGCCGTCACCACTATCAGAAATAATGCCCCCTGGAAAAACAGCCAAATTTCCGGAAATTCTTCGCTCAAGAGGGTTTTCGCATAGCGCACCAGCAGGGTTCCTAAAATTGCCCCAATGAGGGTTCCTCGCCCTCCGACAGCCACCCAAATTACCATTTCGATCGAAAAAGCAACTTCCATAATTTGGGGGGTAATAATCCCCGACTGAACGGTGTAAAGCGCCCCTGCCATCCCCGCAATCCCGCCGGAAACCGCAAATACCAATACTTTAAATCCCGTGGGATTGTAGCCGGTAAATCGCAACCGAGTTTCGTCATCTCGAATGGCAATTAACAATCGCCCGAACCGCCCGCTCGTGAGCCAACGACAGACGAGATAGGCAATAATTAAAGCCAGAACGCTCAATCGAAAAAAGACCAATTGCGCTTCATCGGAACTGGCTAAAAATCCGAAAATCGTTTCCGTATCGGTTTTAAGTCCGTTGGTGCCGTTAATCAGTTTTTGTTGCCCGTTAAAAAAGTTAAAGAAAACCAAGAGCGCTGCTTGGGTTAAAATAGAAAAGTAAACCCCGCGAATTCGGTTTCTAAAGACTAAATATCCCAACAATCCAGCAACAATTGTCGGAATTAAAACGAGGGCAACTAAAGTAAAAGGAAACGAATAAAACGGTTCCCAAAACCACGGCAATTCTTTAACGCCATACAACCCAAAAAATTCGGGAATTTCCCCTTCCGGTAGCTGCAACTTCAAGTGCATCGCCAAGGCATAACCCCCGAGGGCAAAAAAGATACCGTGCCCCAGGCTGAGGAGTCCGGTATATCCCCAAATTAGATCGATGCCGAGGGCGACAATTGCTAGGGATAAAAATCGCCCCAGGAGTTTGAGGCGAAATCCAGATAGAAGTGCGGGCATCGCGAAAACCAGAAATAGCCCGATCGCGGCGATAATTGCCCCTTCAATTAACAGTCGCTTCTGGGGATTTCGCTGGCGTTTTTTCGTTACAGTCGGTGTCTCTACCGTCATGAAATTTTAGAGTTGATAATTACGTCACACCCCGTCGAAATTTTACGCATCCACCGATCGCCCTTTTTGCGGAAAAATCCCGGCCGGACGAATTTGCAAGAAGGCAATAATCAGCGCAAATACCATCACCTTAGCCATACTCGTCGTGGCAAAGAAGGTAAAGAATTCCGACAAAGGCGGGATGGGTTCTAGCATCCGGGCGATCGTTCCCGAACCGATGAGGTAGTTTGTCGTTCCGATGGCAAAGGCTGCGACGATACTGCCGACGAGTTTACCCACTCCGCCAACCACCACCACCATAAAGGTGTCGACGATGTAGTTCCCTCCTAAATTCGGTCCCACCGATCCCAACAAAGTAATCGCGCATCCGGCAATTCCTGCCAATCCAGAACCCAGGGCAAACGTGATGGCATCCACGGTATCTGTGGGAATTCCCAGACAGGAACTCATTTCCCGATTCTGCGTCACCGCCCGAATTCGCAATCCCCAACTCGATCGATTCAAGAACCAATACACCCCCACCAAACACAAAATCGTCAGCACGATAATAAACAGTCGGGCGTAGGGGAGTTGGATGTTGCCCATGGGGATGCCCCCCCGCAGCCAAGCCGGGGCGGTAACATCCACGTTGCGGGCGCTAAACCAAGGGCGCGTCAGGGTTTTCGAGCCAAATTTGCCAATTAGGACGCTCGTTGTCACGGCAATTCCCGCGGAAACCGGCAATAGAATCGCGATCGCCCAGTTGCGAATTTGCGCCCAATTGGGACGGCGTCGCAGTACCCACGTCGCCCCGAAATACAACAGGCAGAAGAGCAAAATCCCGATCGTCATGCCCCAACTGACGCTGCGGACGAACTGCCGCAGAATCAAACTCACCCCCCAGGTGGCCAGGAGGGTTTCCAGCGGTCGTCCGTAGAGGTAGCGAATCACCCCCCGTTCTAATATCAACCCAGCAAAACCGGCCACGATAAACGCCGCCGGCAACGCAAAGATAATATAGGTGGCAAACCACGGATCGCCCAAGGGTTTAAACGCATTTTGCACCACATAGGTAGTGTAGGCGCCCAACATCATCAGTTCTCCGTGGGCGAGGTTGATGACGCCCATCAACCCAAAGACGATCGCCAAGCCCAGCGCCGCAATCAGCAGCACCGAACCGATACTTATTCCATTAAATAAACTACTGAAGAGTTGCAGCACGCTTTTTCTCGTTAGCCGAACAGATGAGAGAGACAAGCAAGGGGAGGCTTCGGAGGCTTCGGGAGCTTCGGGAGCTTTTGGAGGCTTCGGGAGCTTCGGGAGCTTCGGGAGCTTTTGGAGGCTTCGGGAGCTTCGGGGGCTTCGGGAGCATGGGAGACTTCTGGGGCGACCGGGGCTTCGGAAGAGTCAACAGTGGATACATAGTTTCTCCCCTTGTCCCCTTGTCCCCTTGTCCCCTTGTCCCCTTGCCCGAGCCAGAGACTAGGCTTCTAACTCGTACTTCTCCCCTTTCTCGGAATCGGACCAATCGCAGCCAAATCCTTTGGTTTCAGGAACGTACTGGTTCCAAGGTTCGGGATCGACGGGACCATCGGTTTCGGAAACGATCTCGAACAGACCGTCCTCTCGAATTTCCCCAATCCGGACGGTCTTGGAAATGTGGTGGTTGGCGTTCATCGTTACCGTCCCTTCGGGCGCGTCGAAGGTTTGACCGTAGGCGGCTTCCCGGACGGCAGCCAGATCGTAGGCATCACCGGCTTGCTCCACCGCTTGCTTCCACAGGTAAACCATAATATAGGCGGCTTCCATGGGATCGTTGGTCACCCGGTCTTCACCGTACTCGGCTTTGAAGTCTGCCACCCACTTCTCGTTTTCGGGGGTTTCCACCGTCTGGAAGTAGTTCCAAGCGGCGTAATGTCCCACGAGGAACTCCGGTCCGATTTGGCGCACTTCTTCTTCAGCAACGCTAACGGACATCACCGGATACAAGTCGGGATTGAGTCCCGCACCCTGCATCTGCTTAAAGAAGGCAACGTTGCTGTCACCGTTGAGGGTATTGAAAATCACCCCTCCATCGGGCAGGGCATCCTGAATTTTGGCAATAATCGGGGTCACTTCCGTATTCCCCAAAGGCAGGTAGTCTTCACCAACCACGACACCGCCTTTAGCATTCACTTGCTCCTTAATAATCGTATTCGCCGTTCGGGGGAAAACGTAGTCCGAACCCACGAGGAAGAATTCCTGACCTTTGTTTTCCATCAGCCAATCCACAGCCGGTTCGATTTGCTGGTTGGGGGCCGCCCCGGTGTAGAAGATATTTTTCGAGCATTCCTGCCCTTCGTACTGCACGGGATACCAGAGCATGTGGTCGGCAGACTCGAAGACTGGCAAGACGGCCTTGCGGCTGGCGGAGGTCCAACAGCCAAAGACGACGGCAACTTTATCTTCTTCGATCAGTTTCTTGGCTTTCTCGGCGAAGGTCGGCCAGTCGGATTCTCCATCTTCCTGGACGGGTTCGATTTGTTTGCCGAGGACGCCACCGGCTTCGTTGATTTCTTTGATGGCCAGTAACTCCGCATCGACGACGGTGGTTTCGCTGATGGCCATGGTGCCGCTCAGGGAGTGGAGAATGCCGACTTTGATGGTATCGCCATCACCAGCTGCTTCACCTCCAGCATCGGCACTTTCGCTACCTTCACCGTTTGTTGCGGGTTCGGTGCAGGCTTTGAGAAATAGGCTCGTTCCCAATGCGGCAGAGCCGTAAATGAGAAATTTACGCCGTCCCAACTTAGACATGGTTCTGTCTCCTCCTCACATTTAATAAATAATGACTGTTTCTAGACTTGAATTTCACGACTTCAATGGCACTGTCGGTCGCGATCGCACCCCTACCGTTCTCGAAACCTAATTTTGACCCAACAGACAAACTCGATCTTGCCCGACATTGCCAACCCTCAAACAATCTGAAGTTCTTGCGAGCGATCGGATTCAAGTTCCAGTTTGGCGATCGCTCTTCAGATCGTTTCGGGTGGCTTCAGATTACCCGAGAACATCATCCTTAAAAAGTTTAGTTCTGACAAGTCTGAATATTAACTGGTCATCATATGATGATTCGATCGATTTAAATCGTGTATTTTGTTACGAAATTTGTGTGGAGCGAGAAAAATGTAGTACATTAAAACGACACATCGACCGAATCAAGCTTTGACTGGTACCAAAAGGCTGAGTAAAGGATAAAAAAAGATTTTCCTGAAGATTTTTGTAGTACAACGTCTCAGATCGGACACGAAAATTTACGGTTTACGCAATCGATCGACGCAATCGATCGCTGTATTGCCGTGAAGGCACAGACACTGCGATCGAACATGAGCGTATTTTCTCCCCCAGCTCCCCAAGCCTTACAAGGAAATGCTTTTCACAATTGATGAGATCGAGCATTGGAATCCAACGAAATTGTAAGGGTTGGCTCTCCCCCAGCTCCCTCAGCCCGGGGTTACTGGTGTCCTAACACGACTGCAGCTGTATCCCACGGATCGATCGAGGATGAGAGACGAATGTCCGCGTCCCATGAATGCGATCGCGCTTTTGAAAGTACCAGGAATTTCAAGTTGGTCCGACAAGGCTTGCTAACATCTCAATCGAAAAAATATTCATCGATCGCTCCCTCCAGATACCCCAGCCGTGGATTGTCGATCTGCTGCAATTTTCCCGTCCCAATCCGTCACTGCGACCACTCTTTCCTCCGCTAGAGGCCAGTCCCAGCTTGATTTTTCACGTTCGGGCAAGGGGCGCTTGCCTATTGCAGTTTTTGGTAGTAGTTGCTACACTCAGACCGTAGGTAACTTTGCTAGTGTAGTTACTGATTGCCTGCTTTCGAATAGACCAGTCTCGTAGTTCCAAGGTGTGAGGAAACGATGAGAAATATATCGTGGAAGATTCTTTTAGCCAGCCCGATCGCTCTCGTCGGTCAGGTGCTGCTCGCAAACTCGGCAGTCGCCAAAGATTTTGCCCCGAGTTTGAAGTCCGATCTCAAACTGTCCGAGGTTCAAACTGCAGAACCCGTTAAACTCGCTCAAACGGCGATCGAACCCGCGTCTTCCGTCTCGGTGGATGAATTCATGCGGGCAACGGAACAGCAATCTTTAGATGGATCGAGCCAAACCTCGATCGATTCCATCTCTCAAGTCACCTCAATTTCTCAGTTGAGCGACGTACAGCCCACGGATTGGGCGTTCCAGGCTCTACAATCCCTCGTCGAGCGTTACGGTTGTATCGCCGGTTATCCTGACGGAACCTATCGCGGTAACCAAGCGACCACTCGTTACGAATTTGCCGCCGGTTTGAACGCTTGCTTGGACCAAATCCTCAACTTAGTTGACGTAGAAGCCGAAGTCACCGCCGAAGATTTGGCCGTGATTCGCCGCCTGCAAGAAGAATTTGCCGCCGAATTGGCGACCCTGCGCGGTCGAGTGGATGCTCTCGAAGCTCGCACCGCCGAACTCGAAGCCAACCAGTTCTCCACCACCACAAAGTTAATTGGGGAAGTGGTCTTCGGCGTAGCCGACTCCTTCGGCGATACCCTCGAAACCGTCGGTCTCGACCAAACCGTCTTCCAAGACCGAGTTCGTCTTAACTTCGTCACCAACTTCGACGAGAAGCAACAACTCTGGACTCGTCTTGATGCCTCGAACGCAACACCGCTGACCAATAGCGGTATTGGCGCTACCACCTACCAAACTGCCGATAGCGGTAACGACGTTGGTATCGGCTGGTTGGCATACTACTACAACGGCGATAAATTCCAAGTTTACCTACCCGCCGCCTTCCCCCTCTGGCAGGACTTCGTTCCCACCGTCAGCCCCTACTTTGAAGGCTTCACTGGTGCGAACAACTCCATCACCAGCTTCGGTGAAAGCAACCCCATCTACAAAATCGGTCTGGCTTCCGGTGGCGGTCTGGGCTTGAACTACTACGTCGGCGACAACGTCACCGTCAGTGCCGGTTACTTCGGTGGAGACTCCTTCAACCCCTCCGAAGGCAGTGGCTTATTCAACGGTGAGTACTCCATGCTGGGTCAGCTCACCTTCGATGCAGGCAAACTGCAACTGGGTCTGACCTACGTCCACGCCTACTTCAATGACTTTGGCGGCGGCGGAATTGGCGATGTGGATGGTAATGCCATCTTCGATACCTTGGTCGGTACCTCTTTGGCACGCAACCCGTTCGACGTGGCAACCGTCACCAACTCCTACGGTGCTTCCGCTTCTTACCAGCTGTCTGAAAAGATTTCCGTGAGTGCCTTCGGCGGCTATACCGATGCCTTTGAAGCGGCCGGTCCTGGCGATGCTGAGATTTGGTACTACGGTCTCGGATTTGCCTTCCCCGACTTAGGTGGTGAGGGCAACCTGTTCGGTCTCCAAGCTGGTGCGGAACCTTACGTGGGTGGAATTGATTTCGGTGGCGATATTGCCGGTGGCGACGATGTGCCTCTGAGCATCCAAGCCTTCTATCGCTACGCGGTCAACGATTACATCAACATCACGCCGGGTGTCGTCGCCCTGTTCAATCCCGGTGGCTTCGGCGATCTCGACGATCCCCTCGATAGCGATCCGATCGTGATTGGCGTTCTGCGCACCACCTTCAACTTCTAGAATTCGAGCTTTCGTTTCGAGTTCAAAGCCCCATATCTGACGATATGGGGCTTTTTAATTCGAGCTAAGGCAACCAGGGATACTGCCGGAAATCCGGGGAGCGTTTCTCCAAAAAGGCTTGCTTCCCTTCAGCCCCTTCCTCGGTCATGTAATAGAGTAGCGTGGCGTTGCCGGCCAGTTCTTGTAAGCCCGCCTGTCCGTCGCAGTCTGCATTAAAGGCGGCTTTGAGACAGCGAATGGCGATCGGACTTTTTTGCAAAATCTCCCCCGCCCACTGTATCCCTTCGGCTTCCAACTGTTCCACGGGAACGACGCAATTCACTAATCCCATCTCCAGGGCTTGCGCAGCGCTGTACTGCCGGCAAAGAAACCAAATTTCCCGCGCTTTTTTCTGACCGACAATGCGGGCGAGGTAACTGGCACCGAACCCCCCATCGAAGCTGCCCACTTTGGGTCCAGTTTGCCCGAAAATGGCGTTCTCGGCAGCAATAGTCAGGTCGCAGACTAAATGTAAAACATGTCCTCCCCCGATGGCATATCCCGCAACCAGGGCAATTACTACTTTGGGCATGGAACGAATCAACCGTTGCAAGTCTAATACGTTCAGACGAGGTATGCCGGTATCGTCGACATAACCGGCTTTTCCCCGTACGCTTTGGTCGCCGCCAGAACAGAACGCATACTTGCCATCGGTGTGGGGACCGGCACCAGTGAGGAGAACAACACCGATTTGGGTATCTTCGCGGGCATCGGCAAAGGCATCGTACAGTTCGAAGACTGTTTGAGGACGGAAAGCATTGCGTTTGTGGGGACGGTTGATGGTAATTTTCGCGATGCCGTCGGTTTTTTGATAGAGGATGTCTTCGTAGGTTTTTGCCGTTTGCCAATCAACTTGCATAGGGGGTGCGATCGCGACTACAGTTTGAGCATTAGATTTGAGAATTGTACGGCAAAAAGCGCGATCGTTTCCTATGCGAAAACTCTATCCCAGCATCGAACCTTACCGCACGGGGACGTTGCAAGTTTCCGACTTGCATACGATTTATTACGAAGAAGTGGGGAACCCGGAAGGGCAACCGGTGGTGTTTCTCCACGGCGGCCCCGGTGGCGGCAGTCTCCCCACCTACCGCCAGTTCTTCCATCCCCAAAAATGGCGAATTGTCTTATTCGATCAGCGCGGTTGCGGTCGCAGTACGCCCCATGCAGAATTGCGGGAGAATACCACCTGGGATTTAGTCGACGATATCGAGAAGCTGCGGAAACATTTGCAGATTGAGAAATGGGTCGTGTTCGGCGGCAGTTGGGGCAGTACCCTATCGCTAGCCTACGCCCAAACCCATCCCGATTGCTGCAAGGCGTTGGTGTTGCGCGGAATCTTCATGTTGCGCCAGAAGGAAGTGCGCTGGTTTTACCAGGAGGGAACCAGCTATATTTTCCCCGATGCTTGGGAGGATTACCTCAAACCAATACCGGAAGCAGAACGGGGAGATTTGATTGCGGCTTATTACAAGCGCCTCACCAGCGACGATGCGGAAATTCGCAACGAAGCGGCCCGCGCTTGGGCGATTTGGGAGGGGAGAACCAGTAAGTTATTTCCCGATCCCGGGGCCGCGCAGAAGTTCGGGCGCGATCGATTTGCCGAAGCCTTTGCCCGGATTGAATGCCACTATTTTGTGAATCGGGGATTTTTCGATCGTGAAGACCAAATATTGGCTAATATCGATCGCATTCGCGACATTCCCACGGTTATCGTTCAGGGACGCTACGATGTGGTGTGTCCGATGGTGAGTGCGTGGGAGTTGCACCGCGCCTGGCCCGAATCGAAATTGGTGGTTGTTCCCGATGCGGGACATTCCATTAGCGAACCGGGGATTACCAGTGCTTTGATTGAAGCGACTGATGAGTTTGCGAATTTGTAAATGATATCTGAGGGGAATGGGGAAGCGCCGTAGGAGAAACGATTGTGGCGGAAATTCTCGCTCTCGAATGAATGTGAAAATCTGTCGTAACGCGATGTTCTCGATCGAGACTCTGGAGAGGCGATCGATTATTTGTTGCGTACCTGCCGCATTTGATGCAAGCCTAATTCTCCTCGCATTCGATTGAGTTCGATATCCACCTCATCGATCGGTTTTGGGGTACGTTTCGGTTTGGGTTTAGAAACGGCACGATTGGGAACTCGATCTATTTTGTTGACCTTTCGATGGCGTTTTTTTGCCCGCGTTTGCCGAACGAGATAGTCCCAGTGATGAAGATAAGCCGCAACAACAAACCAAATAGGAATCATCCCTTCGGCAATGCGATCGAATTGGGCATGTCTCCAAGACTCCTCTCCTAACATTAAATCGGGACGATACCAGCATAGGAGGAGAATGCAGATTAAAGAGCTAAATCCGACAACTAATGTTGCCGTAATACCTTGCTGCCAGCTTGATGGACTGGGAATCCAACGGGGGAGACGAGGTGAAAGCGATTTTGCATTAAAAGCAATCGTTAATATTTGATAGGTATACGTGAGTAAAATTATCGGGAACACTATAACTAAAGCAAGAATGCTCAATAGTGCGACAACTCCGAAAGCATTAAAAATATCGGTAATTCCGAGCCATAAAAATTCTGTACCTAACCAAAAACTGACCATCGTCAGGGATAAACCCATCGGACCCAAAACTAGAATGCTTAGAAAAACCCGCAGCCACGAAATGGGGTACGGAAACCATTTTGGATAAAGGGATTTTAGTTTTGAAGTTGCACCCATCTTTCAATCTTTCTATTTTTAAATTTATGAATGGCTAAAATACTAATTTGGGTTGATATTTTATACTAAAATTATTGACACCCAGTGTTCAATAAGCGTTTCTATCGTGCAGATAAAATTCAGTCAGAATATGGGGTTAAACGCCAAATTTAAACACAGCCTAATTAATACTGATGACTTGAAAAGTATGGTTTATTTTTTAGTCAAAATATTTAACTCTATTAAAGTAATTGAAAAGATGAAGTGTCAATAGAATCCTAAAAAATCCGTATATGCACGAATACTACTGTCAGTAAAATTTCCGAGAGTGGATAAAAATAGCGAGTGGCGTAGTGGCAATACCACAAATCATATAGCGCTACGCAAATGTGTTAGGACATCTACAAAATCTACAAGCTATAAATCGCAAGGTTTTGACTGAGGGCTGAATGCTTACTGCTATAAGCTGGAGAAAAATCGCCAAAATATTTACACGATCGATACTGGCAAATTGAAGCTGAATCGATCGCCCGTGCGAATTGCGCCGAATATCAACTCGATCGCGCGGTCCTCAAGATGCTTGATGCAGGGATGGATATGGAACAGGTAGCGCAGTTGACGGGATTGGAACTCGATCGGGTGCGGCAACTGTCTGGGGAAGGGTGAATTTGTCTGACTCTGCAAAAATGCATAAGTTCTGATGGACTGGACGTACGTAAAAGTAGTCGATCGAATTAGAGAGCCTCTATCAGCGACTGCCGAATCGCGATCGCTGCTACTGGTTTTTAAATTAATTATTAACGGGTAAAAAATCTCGTTTTAACCAGAATATGAGGTAATCAAGATGCTCACACTACCCGTCAATTAAAACTTGAAAAAGCACTACTCATATCCGAAACAAATTTATAATGAAGAAGAAAATCGTTAGTATCGCCCTCAAAGCTAATGTCCTTGGCAAGTTGGGTCTGACTTATGGTTTTCTGGGAGAATACGATCGGGCGCTCGAGTTGCACCAGCAATCTTTATATTTTGCGCGCAGAAGTTGCGATATCATCCTCGAAGCCGAGGCTCTTTTAAATTTGGGGATTACCTATCATTTCCTGGGAGAATACAAGCAGGCAAGCGAGTTTTGCGGTCAATCTATAGACATCGGGATTAAGACTGGCGATGCGTGGCTTGAAACCAGCGGCTATCTTGATCTGGACTATTTTCTCATTCTTCAAGGACAATACAAATGGGGCACTCAATTGCTACGTCAATCGTTAGATAGGGCACAGGATATGGATGATGCCGCGATGGAAGCTTGCGCTCTTAATAATTTGGGTCTGGCTCATTCAAAACGTGAAGAGTACAAACGGGCGATCGAATATTACGATCGAGCTTTTGCGATTCGGCAACAAATAATCGATACACCGGAGATGAAAAATTTTCTCAAAGGTTTCGGTCGGGTTTGTACGACACTCAAAACTAATCAAGAGTCGATTGAATATTGCAAAGAATATATGGCAATTGCGATCCAAATCGGCGATCGTCAATTAAAAACTGAAACATCGATCGAGTTAGATTTTGCTTATACCAATTGGGGTAAAAATATCCAAATGGTTGAGTCATTAAAAGAAGTTGTACTCTTAACACAAGATATCGACGATATTCAATTGGAAGAGGAGGTTCGCCAACTCGTGTCTTTTGTTCGAGAGTGAAAAGTCTTTTTGATTTTAAACCCTTATTTTCTCTACCCATTCATCGATCGCCCACTAAGGTAAACGCCGCCCAGTCGCGGGGGTTGGGGTGAGTTTCCATCATCGTCAGCATTGCGTTTCGCAGGGCAGTTGCCTTATCGCCACTCTCTTGCCAGTTCTGGTAGAATGCAATGGTTAAATCGGCAGTCGGCGCGTCGGGAACCGCCCACAAAGAGACGATCGCACTTTCAACTCCCGCAGACAGCAAAGCGCGAGATAAGCCGATCGCCCCATCCCCGGTAATCCTGCCTTGGCCGGTATTGCAAGCGCTTAAAAACACCAATTCCGCATCCAGATTCAGCTCGAAAATCTCCTCCGCACTCAGCCAGCCATCCCTGCCATCTCCCGGAGATAAGGCGATCGCGCTGCCGATGCCCCGGCGATCGTCCAGTTTGCCGTGGGTGGCGAGGTGGATGATTTGGGCGGTTTCCATCCGTTCGATGACAGCGGTTTCCGTTGCCTCGCCGCCGATGAGGGCTTCGGTTCCCAGCATCCGGGCAATGGCTTCGGCTTCGAGTTCTGCATTCGGTAGCGGTATCAACGGCTGAGGCACTTCCCCCGGAATCGCCGCCGCATTCGGCATGGTTGGATTCCCCACAATTAATGCTTCCCCCCATCTCCCCCTCTCTCCATTTCCCCCTCTCCCAGACAGTTCCAATGCCTGAATCGAGGGCGCACTCAGCATTGTATGACGTTTGACGAGGTAGGTTCCCTCCGCATCTTGGAGGGCGGGGAAGGGGACGAGAAACAGTTCCTGATGGGGGATGAAGACGATCGCATCTTCGGGGTTTTGGGGCAGTAAATCGGCGATCGGATCGATGAGGAGTTGGTGGAGTTGCACCAGGCGCGGATCGAAGCGACGCAGGGAGTCTACCTTATCGAGGACATCGGACATTGGGCGATCGATGGGGGGAATGGCTTCGTTCCAGGAGGGAAACCGCAGAGACAGGAGATCGTTTTCCTCATCGACGGCAACCACTTCCCAGGGTTCGCTTTCTGGGGCATCGCTATGGAGTTTAACCCGATCGCCGGGGGCAAAAGCGAGAGACGCAGAGTTGGCATCTACTCCCCTGACTCCCAGAGATTCCCGACTCGTCGCCACCAAATCTTCCAGGGATACAGAACCTAAATCCACTTGGCGAAAGTCAACGTCTCCAGTCGGTGAAATCACCCAGATGAAGAGTTCCGCATCCCGGAGATGGCGGGTTCCCCCAGTTTCAAAGATTTTGCGCCGGATGGTGTAGGATACCAGGGTGGCATTGCGCGATCGAGCAACGTCTTGAATTTGAGAGAGGTTGGGGGCGGTAATTTCCGGGGTTGTTCCCGGCGATAACCGTCCGGCAAGTAACTCCACAAACGCCCGCGCCCGCCCCCGTTCGACGATTTCTAAGGCCCGATCGAACTCTCCCTGACTCACCAAATTTTCATACAGGGTACTGTAAGTGGTGTCGTGGGTTTCAAAAATCGCCACTTTCGATAGATCGTCTGAGAGATCGTCATTCCCCAAATCTTTGCGCAGGGATTCCCACCGTTCGATCGCCCCCATCAGCATTTGGTTCGATTCCCGGATGCGTCCCGCTTGGTAGAGGGCATCGCCTAAATTACTGAGGGAGCGGGCTTCCAGGACGCGATCGCCCGTTGCTTCTGCCAATGCCAAACTTTGCCGGTGAGACTCCACCGCCCGATCGAATTGCTGTTGGGCGTAGTAGGCTAAGCCTAGATTATCCCAAGTGCGTGCTGTACTGACGCGATCGACCGTTTCTTGGGCAATTGCCAAACTTTGCTGGTGGTATTCGATGGCGCGATCGTAATCGGTACGGGCGTAGTAGGCGAGTCCCAGATTCGACAGGGCGCGGCTTTCGGTGGCGCGGTTGCCGGTTTCTCGCGCTAAATCTAAGCTTTGCTGATGGTATTCGATGGCGCGATCGAATTGTTTTCGGGCGTGGGCAATCAGTCCCAAGTTTCCCAAAATCTGTGCTTTTTCTGCCCGATTCTCGCCCATGAGTACCAAACTTTCCTGGTAGTAAGATTCGGCAAGTTCGTACTCCCCAATGGTTCCGTATGCTGCCCCCAACCCGCTTAGGGCTTGGCTTTGCCCGATAGAATCCGCGCGATCTTGTGCCAGAGTCAGCCGTTGCTGGTGAAATTCGATCGCCCGGTTGTAATATCCAGTGGCGTGGTAGGCAACGCCCAGGTTGTGCAAGGCATAGCCTTCGCGCGCTTCATCTCCCACTTGCCTCGCAAATTGGAGGTTTTGTCGGTAACAAGCGATCGCTTCGGTGTAGTCGGTTGGGGATTGCGGTAGGGGAATGCCAGATTCTTTGCCTAAAAGTTCGGTGTCGGCGAGGCAGTTGGTAACGCCTAATGCCAAAACGGTGAGGCGATCGCGTTGTCTGGGATTAGAGACTTGGGTGATGCTGGTTCCTTCCCAGTCAGGAGAATCCGGGCGATCGATTTCGGCGTTGGGTTCTTCGACGGTGACGGGGGTTGTTGCGGGTGATGGATCGGCGATGGGTGTTTCTGAGGGAGATGGAGGAAGATTGACAGAATTGGATTCGGGCACTGAGGATGGGTTACTTTGCGGCGGGTTTTGTATCGGTGTTGCAATCGTTTCTGATACTGGAGGAAGTACAACAACATTCTGGGAAGCCTCTTCATCGGTAACCGCGATTGGTAAAGAAGTCCCAGTTTCTGGTATCGATGTGTCTGTTGAAGGCGATGGGTTATTCATCACGGGTGACTCAACCGCAACTGGATTATTTCCAGAAGGCAATCCCGGTGTTGAAGTGGTACTGCTATCTGGAGACATCTCTACCGGTGAAGGAGTCAGATTGCCATTGTCGGAAAATTCCGCAGATACCAGATCGAGCATCTCGGGAACGGGCATTTCCGTTTCGATGGGTGTATCTAGGGGTGGCGATATCGTGGGTGGGGCGATCGAGACGAAACTGGGCGCTTCTAGAGGCGGTGGCGGACTCGATCCCCCCTCAATGAAACCGCGTAGCGCTATATTTTCCGAACCACCATGGGCATTAATATTGTCCGGCGTAACGATGTCGGTAGCATCGAGAAGAATATCAGCCTCAGACCCGGTATCGATCAACCCCCCACTAATATCGATCGTCCCATCTAAAATTTCCCGACTGACAATGGTAATATCGCCGCCATTAGTTTCCACATCAGCGGTGGAGATGTTGCCCCCCAGGGTGTAGAGGGTAATCTCAGAACCCCCTGCATTCTCAGAAGCCGCGCGAACTGTACCATCACGGGTATCGATATCTCCTTCAATACTCGTGACATCAATCTCCCCAGCCGTCATTCCCGAAGAGTTGAGATTCGCCGTTTCGATATTGCCTTCGGCGACAAGGGTGATACTGCCGCCATTACCATCGGGACTTGTGGCGATCGCATCCCCAGTCGTAATTCGGCGAGGAGAGGCGGGGGGTGAATTATCAAAACCCAAATCGAGATCCGGCGATGGAATGGCGACGATAAATTCCGGTTCGGGTTCCGGTTCTGGGGAAGGGGTGGTAAAGACAAATCCCAGACTGGGTTCGGGGGTATTATCTAGTTCGAGAAATGGGATAGTAACGATAAATCCTGGTGTTGCTTCAGGTTCGGGTTCCGGTTCGGGATCTGAGGATGGACTTCCGAACGCAATCTCATCGTTAATTCCCCCAATCGGCGGACTCGGTGGGGGTTCGGGAACCTCGATCGAGGTATCCGCCGCGTAGAACAAGATATTCCCCGCATCCGCTGCCATCGATGACGCATCCACGGTTCCCAAATGAGTATCGATCGCCCCCATCTCGCTAAATAGGGTAATATCGCCGCCATCGCCACTCACACTCGACGCATTCAAATCGTCGGTAACAATATCCTCCATCGCCTGAAGAACGATCGCACCGCTATCTCCCCCGCTAATACCCGTATCGATCGCCCCAGTCGCCGCAATTCCCCCCTGGCTGCTGTTGAAATATACCGTCCCGCCATTGGAGGTTACCGCCTCGGTTTCGATATCCCCTTCCGCCTGCAAAATAATCGGGCCGCCGATACCCTCTGCATCGATCGTCAGGTTGCCAGTGGTAATTCCTGGATTCGACGACGCCGTTGCCGCCGCCTCGAACTCGACCCCCTCCTCCACTTGCGGCGTTCCCGGCATCGCCGTAGCCTCCTGTGATGGCAACATCCCGGCACGCAATATCAGGACGGGTTCGGCCGAAATTGCCGGATCGATGCCGTTGACGGTAATATCCTCCGCCTCAATGCTACCCGCCGCTTCCACCACCAAAGATGGCCCGGTATAGGTTCCAAACGTCACATCCCCATCGGCGTAGATAACCGGATCGAACAAGCTAAAAAACGCACCGGGATTGCCCGCTGCATCCTCGATCGAAAAATTCCCCCCCACGCGATAGTGAGTGTCGCCAGAAATAAAGCCGCCACTGGCAAGTTGCAAATCCCCACCGCTAGTTAGGGGGGTTTCCGGGTGGTTGAGGGCTAAAATATCGATGCCGAGATTGGCGGCGATCGAAAAATCTCCCCCAGCTTGGGCGATAAAAGGATGTTCCACGCTGTCGCGAATTCGTACCGTTTCTGCGGCAAATAAACTTAAATCTCCCGTCGTCGTAATATTGCTTTCTTGTAAAATCGAATTTCCCGTAGCAGAGAGAAGTAAATTCCCCGTTTCGATCGCCGAATCTGCCACGACGATATCCCCCGCGTCTACCTGGAATCCCGAGCCCGTTAAGCGAACGATACCGTTTTCTTCTACGGCAATTTGACTCTCTGTATTCACTTCCCCGACCGTCAGCAATTCCGGTAGAGATAGGGGATTCAAGCTGGGGGGTAAACCTAAAGAATTGGGAGAATGAATTTCGAGCGAGAGTACGTTTCCCGGAAGACTCGCCCGAACGATCGAATCTCCCGGAACTGAGATTATCGAAATTTCACCGTCGAGCGATCGCAACTCTCCCACATTGGCGATCGTCCCAGCAATCAAATTAATATTATTCCCGGCAAAAACCTCTAAATTTCCAGTATTGATAATCGAACCTGGCTGGGCGATCGCAAATTCAAACGAATTCGGCGTTCCCACCAAATCTCCCCAGGAATTCTCTCCCAATGCCGCAAAGCTACCACTTTCAAATCCAATCCCCGTCGCCGTCGTCGCCGTAAAGTCTCCGCCAACGTTTAAACTGGCATTCGCCCCAAAAATAATCCCCGCCGGATTGATGAGAAATAAGTTCGCATCTCCCCCCGAAACTTGTAACAATCCATCAATTAACGAAGCATTGCTCCCCGTTACGCGACCTAAAATATTTTCAATTTCTGGACTTGCCAAAAAGTTGGCAATCTGTGCTTCAGAAATGCCAAATTCTTCAAAACTATGGAAAAGGTTACTACCATCATCTGAAGTCTGTCCGCCTTGAATATCAATGCGATCGCCTTCTGGGGTAACCAACGTTCCCGTTCCGTCTCCAGCGGGAATAATTTGGGCGATCGCATGCTTGGGCAATCCCCAAATCAGGAGCGGTATCAGAGAAAAGGCGATCGGGATATTTCTGAGAAAGCTGGAATATTTCATTTTTTGATTCGCAAACACACCAGAATTTAAATTTCCAGAAAGTTATTTATCATGTCAAAACGACTTTCTGATGTTTAGATAAATTCACCCCAATCGCATCTTGACTTAGCTATATCTTATTTAAACAAAAAATTGCAGATCGTATTTTTAAACTAGGGCGTTTAAAATAGAAAACTTAAAGACCCTCTTCAAAAAGAGAATTTAGGTAAATCATATATACCTCATTTCTGAGATAAATTCTCCATTTTTAAAAAATTATTCATATAGCAATAGTTCCGATACAAAATCATCTAAACCGACTGCTGGATGTTGCAATAAATTCGACCACAGCTCTAACAATGCCTCATCTTCTCGATTGCGAGAACGCAACTGCGCCAGTTCCATCAATGCTTCGTGCCAGATACCATTTTCTGCATATAAATCGACTCTTTCGATCGGGGAAGCTGCTGCCAAGCGATCGCTCGCGTCTGCATCCAATGCCACTCGCAATATAACTCCCGTATCCGTCACGTAATCGGGAGAATCTTGTCCGTTGCAATATCCAAAGAACCGCCAGCGATACTTGCGTCCGATTTCCAAGGGCGGTGCGTCTTCTGGAAGCTGAAACTGAATTAATCCCGTCCCAGTTTCCAACGTAAAGACAGTGCGATAAATCTCCGCTTTTGTATTTTCATCGCGCAACACAAATTCAATTTGCTCGCTGTCGGGGAATGGATAGGGAACGTATAGCAAAAATGTCGGATATTCCGCCGTCGTCCATCCCAAATTCGTAGCTGGAATCAGGGCTTGAAACGATTTGTCCGATTCCGGGCACAAACCCTGACGACTCGCCGCATCATCGAGATTTTCTTCCGGCGCACCGTCGTTGGGGGGAACGAACTCCCACGCCTGGCGAGAAGCGGGTGCTACGGAAGGATTTCGAGATCGTGCCGCTGCTATCGGTATCCTACCCCACAGCACCAGTGCTAGAGTATAGGCAAACAATTGACAGATTCTTGCAGATTTCATCATCATTACGTTCTTCGCATAGTACCATCACCATAGAACGATCGACCGGGCGTTTAGCGCTTTCCACTCTCTTTTGCGCTCAACCAGATCCCTCACTCTATTTCAGTCCCGTTAACCGGTTTAAAAGTTTCCGGTTTCTGTCGATCTGGGCGATCGCTCCTTCAAAGTTTGCAATTTTTATCCCTTCTCATCAAGCCATCGAATAATGCGATCGCGCTCGTTGCATTTGCCTAGATACTAGGAACGACAAGGAGAAATTATGCAGCCTCAGAACGATGAAAATGTTGCTGAGAGGGTGGCGATGGTAAGAATCTAAACTTTTGATGAGGGGCGATCGCTCGCATCAACCGTCACTGAATCCTGAGTGTTATATCAACTCAGTAACGATTGAAGTGTTGCGAAAATAATTCAATGAAAAACATGAAATGGCGCACAGTTATCGGATTAATTTTGGTTTGGATAGCCGCTATTTTAAATTGGCAATGGATGTGGGGTTTTCTATTCTTACTATGGATAATTCCTGACTTATTTACTGGCATAACATACTTCATGGAACCGATCTCAAAAAAAGATAACCCGATTCTCTATTGGTTAATTCTGATATCTTGGGTAATTCTCAGTATTTTAAACATCGCAACCGCATTCGAATAAAGGAGGATTGATATGAAAAATAATAAACCGCTGCCCGTTCTTCCGATTGAAGCCTATACCTCACAAGAATGGTTTGAAAAAGAACTAAAATATATTTTTAGTGAGACATGGCAGTTTGCCGGGTTCGTTGAAGATTTAAACGAACCCGGAGACTATATTACCGTTCAAGCCGGATTAAATAATATCTTGGTTGTCTATAGTGAAGAGCGGAAGTTCAAAGCATTTCATAATGTTTGTCGTCATCGAGGCACCCAACTTTTAAGAGCTGTGGGTAAGGGACGGAAATTTATTACTTGTCCTTATCATGACTGGACATACACTTTAGATGGAGCCTTATCGGCAGTGCCCGAACGCAAAACTCAATTTCCGAATTTGGATATGAGCCAACTCTGTCTCCACAAAGCCTCCGTCGGAGTTTGGCGAGGTATGATTTTTGTCCATCCCAATGCAGAAGCAGAGCCTCTCAGCCATTGGTTTGCGGGCATTGAACCCTATTTAGGTCCTCATCAACCTGAGAAATTAATGGAATATAAACAAGGGCGATTGCGTCATGAAATTCAGGCGAATTGGAAAATTGTCCTAGAAAATTATATTGATGGGTATCATTTAAGTCATCTCCACTCAGATACTCTGTTTATGTACGCTCATCACCAACAAAAAACAGGGTTTGTGGGAAACCATTTTTATTTTTATGAGCCGCTTGCCAAGGATTATGCTGCAGATCTGAAAAATAATTCACCTTACCCCTTAATCGAGGGGATTCCTGCAGAGAAAATGGGAGCTTATGTCCCAATGCTATTTCCCAATTTGGGATTATCAGAAACTGAATCAACCTGGTCGATCTTCCATATTACTCCTGTCGCTCCAGAGAAATGTATCGTGGAAATCCGGAGTAAAATTATGCCCGTTTCCGATTGGGAATTTCAAGCGCAAGAGTGGAAGTCTTGGAATTACTTCAAATCTCGTCAAGGAGATAAATATAAAACGGGCGATAAAAACGATCCGATGGCATCGGGAGACTTTATGGCAGAAGATATTTATGTTTGCGAACAACAGCAAAAATCTTTAAAATCGCCATATTTCTCTGTTGGTGCAATCGCTAAGGATTTAGAACAGTCTGTTTATCAATATCAGAGAAATTTACTTGATTATCTCGAAGGACTATCTTAGTTCTGTTGTTGTGATGTGAATTTTTTCTGCCGTCTGAGAAAAGAGTAAAGCTTGCTGCTGAATAGAACTCGATCGCAGTCTTAGACCATCTTGAAATATTTAAAATTTGTTACATAGATTGCCCTAAAGATGACAAAATATGCTTTTGCATATTATCGATCGTGTTCTGCCAATGTATGTGCGATCGCAATTGTGTAAAAATTGTGTAAAAGTTATGTGAAAGTAATCTATGCTAAATACATCGTCAGCATTCTGTTCGACACTGACCTAAAATAACTTGTCACTTTGCACAAAAATGTAATCTTCTTCGATCGATAACATCGCCCCTCTTTCGGCTTTGGGTAATGCAAATTTCTGCAACTTATCGCATTATTTAAGAGGCAGTAGACAATTTCAAAACCGTCTATTCTCAGTGCTGCAAAACCTTGAAATTCCGTAGATGGGAGAACGCACGAGAGGTGACAGTTCAAGTACCGGTGAGGTTGGCAAACTGCGGTCTTCAGAATCCTGATTGACTGGAATTATCAACTCGATGCATCCCACGGATTATGGCAGCTCTTTCTTATCTCAATACCCTATCTCTCCCAGACATTAGCGAATTTATTAAATTTACCCTTGAGGTTTATTCAAACAAAGTCACACATGTCTGGAGTCTACTGTCAATCTTTATTGATTGAAATATTTGTAAAGAAATAAATTACTTGGATTCCGCCGAGCTACAATTTCAGGAATCTCACAACTCAACTCTGTTGCTAACCATCAACCGGTATCGGAATTATCGACAATGAGCCAGAAAAAAGTTCCCAACCTCTACGCCTCCAACTCTGACAAAATTCAACTCGGAGCCTTTACCAATGAACTGATGTGGAATCTGATGCTGCGCGACCAGCTCGAAAAGGAACAATACGAGACCGTCCCTCGAAAACAGAAAAAATCTCGTTATTCTTAATCGATAGAATTTGAAAAATATTGAATAGAATAAACATCCTCGCGATCGCCTTTAGATGTAGTTCGGTTACTGCTTCTTTGGGCGATTGTCCGTATTAAAACCCATCTATCGTCGTATCCATGACGGCACTTGTGATAGTCAGCTTGGGAGGCTGCAGAGGCTTCGGGGGTTTCGGGGGCAAGACTTCCGGGTTAACGACACAATTGTCCGGCATTGTCTGCGCGCTTGACTCCTACGAGACCGTTACAGTTTGTGTAACGCGGCATCTATTTCCCGATCGCAACCGACATACTAAATACACCGAGAACCCACTCGCGATGTGATTTAGCCGGTAACGAAACCATGAGATTTCCCGATGCCCGCGATTATCAAATCCTCTTTCTCGCCTTATTTTTATTCCTCGGGATTAGTACCCGAGATTGGACCCTGCGATGGGATGTGATGTTAGTGGCGATTGTCAGTTGTTGCAGCACCCAACTGCTATTTTCCCTTTTCGTGTCGCCACGGATGTCTGGCCATCAACCCAAAAGCCAATCGGACCCATCTCCACCCGCTTCATCTCATCCCAAACGAGACCGATTGATTCATTCTCTCTGGTCACTCCGCAGTGCTCTAATTACCGCTTTGGGACTATGCTTGCTACTGCGGGCGAACGAACCCACGACGATGGCAATCGCTGGATGTTTGGCAATTGCGAGTAAATTCCTGTTCCGAGTTCGCGGCAAACACTTCTTCAACCCGGCCAACTTCGGCATTATCGCTGCACTGCTACTCACCTCCGATGCCTGGGTGTCTCCGGGACAGTGGGGTACCGATTGGTGGTACTTGCTGCTGTTTGCTGGAACCGGGGGAATGGTGTTGCAAAAGGTGGGACGCTGGGATACCTCAGCCGCCTTTTTCGCGGTCTACGCCGGACTCGAAGCCATCCGCAACCTCTGGCTGGGACAGGGTTGGGACGTTTGGGCGCATCAACTCAGCAGCGGTTCTCTATTGCTATTTGCCTTATTTATGCTCACCGACCCGCGATCGATTCCCAACGCCCGCATCGCCCGTCTGCTGTGGGCAGTTGCCATTGCCGGACTGGCATTCGTCCTCCAGCATCAACTCTACCTCTCCACCGCAATCTTCTGGGCGCTATTCCTCCTCTCCCCGATGACGATCGTTTTAGATTCGGTTTGGGAGGCCCCGCGTTTTTCCTGGCAGGGGGTTCGCCGTCAGTTTGCTGGATGGGCGAATGGTTGATTGGGGAGAAAATGAAAAATTAAAAATGCGCGCATTCAAAATTTGGAGTTTAGACAAATTTAAATGCTCGAACCGTAAAATCCCGATCTTGATTAAGTTTGAGCGTTTTAAGAACGACTCGGGAATTGAAACCCCAAACAGCAGACTACATGGCTGGTTATAGCCTTCGCGATCGACGTTTTGTCTAAACTCCAGTGACAAATTCACACTTCCCGTTTCACTGCGTCTTTCCCCATCGCCTTGTTTCCCGATCTCCTTTATCCCTCGAATAACAAGAGTTCTTTGTAATGATGCCAATACTTCGTCGAATTGCAATCGCCCTCATTATTGCCGTCGGGGCTGTTTTGTGGCTGGCTTCCCCGGCGTTGGCGTTTTGCGGTTTCTACGTTTCCCAAGCCAATAGCAATTTGTACAACCAAGCCTCTCAAGTGATTATCGCCCGAGATGGCGATCGCACGGTTCTGACGATGGCGAATGACTATCAGGGGGATGTGAATAACTTTGCCTTGGTGGTTCCCGTTCCTGTCTTGCTGACGGAGGAACAAGTGCGCGTTGGCGACCCTACTATTCTCGAACGTCTCGATACTTTTAGCGCGCCGCGATTGGTGGAATATTTTGATGAGAATCCTTGTGCGGTTAACAATATAGAACCGCGTTTGGAGTCACAAACTAATTTTAGAATCGTTAGTTCAGAAGATCGAGAACGCGAGGATGCTCTCCTTGGCGTTACCGTAGAATCCCGCTTCAGCGTCGGGGAATACGATATCGTCATTCTCAGTGCCACGGAATCCAACGGGTTGGAAACATGGCTCGATCGCAACGGTTATCAAATTCCTCCCCAAGCGAGTGAGTTGTTGCAACCCTATATTCGCCAGGAGATGAAATTCTTCGTGGCGAAGGTAAATATAGAGGCATTCAACACCCGCGAGTATCAATCCCTGCGGCCGTTGATGATGGCTTTTGAATCGCCGAAGTTTATGTTACCCATTCGTTTGGGAACTGCAAACGCCCAGCAAGAGCAAGATTTAATCGTCTATTTGCTTTCCCCCAAAGGGCAAATCGAACTCACTAACTACCGCACGGCACAGATTCCCTCCGATGAAGAGGTTCCCGAATTTGTCCAAGACGAGTTTGGCGACTTTTATAAAGCCATGTTCCAAACCAGTCACGATCGCCAACAAAGAAAAGTGGCATTCCTCGAATACGCTTGGGATATGGGATGGTGCGATCCCTGTGCGGCGAATCCTCTCTCGCGGGAGGAGTTGCAACAAGCGGGGGTCTTTTGGCTAGAAAATACACCCAATCGGGGATTTGCCAATAACGTCTTCATCACTCGCCTCCACCTCCGCTATACTCGCGACAAGTTCCCCGAAGACTTGCAGTTCCAGGAAACGGGCAACCGGCAAAATTTCCAAGGACGCTATGTCATTCGCCATCCCTACCAGGGAGAGGATGACGAGTGCGAGGCGATGGAAGAATACCGCAACCAACTGCGGCAGCGACAGGAACGGGAAGTGGAAACCCTCGCGCGGCTGACGGGGTGGGATATCTCGGAGATTCGCGACAAGGTGGATTTTGCCAATAGCAATCCCAAACCCTGGTGGCATAGTATTTGGAATTAGATGACAGCTTAGGCGGCATTATTCATGAGGCTTGAGGAGAATTTATTAAGGTCCGATCGAGCTCGATCGCGAGCAATTTACCCGAAAAACAGTCTGTTTGCGTGAAGTTCGATCGAGATCGGGATTTTCTCGTTGGGTGAAGAATCCAGGTTAGGCCATTTGCGGCCGATCGCAATATTTACTAATAATTGATAAAACTTGACGACTGCAAATGGGTTTTCTCAAAAAATGAGAAGCTCCAGCCAATTTCGATCGCAAACGTTGAACCAGTGTGGCTTGGCTTGTCATCATCACGATCGGGGTACTTTTAAATCGATCGATTCGTCGCAACTGCGCGCAAATCTCATAGCCGTTGGCAATCGGCATCATAGCTTCTACAAAAATCAGCTTTGGCTCGATTTCCATGATTTTTAAAATCGCTTGAGTTGATTCTGGGATTGAAATTAAATGATATTGACAAGATTCAAAAATACATTTCAATAATTTACAATTTGAGACCGATACATCGACGCAAACCACAACCCTCTTGGTCTTGAGACCCACAGACTTTGAAAATGGAATGGAGGGATTCGGAGAGCGGATAAATTTACCCAATTCGGATTGTGAAATATCCGGAACTTTAATCAGCTCGATCCATCCCCGATTAATATAAGGCAAAAGAGATTGAGAGATATAAAAATCACTTCTGCGCAGAAAAAAAGCGATTTCTCTTAATGTATAGTCGCCATTGGCAAACTGAATCAGTTTTTTATAATTTAACAGTGATACAGATTCTTTGAGTTTGATGGCATTAACGATGTGAGGAACCCGATCGGGGAATACCGATCCTAAATTAAAATCTTTCCAAGTTTGAAATTCGGAAATTGCTCGATGTAGAAGAGGTTTAATGGGGACAATCGTTAATTGCAACTTCAAAATATTTAAAGCATCTTGCGGGGTAAAATCGTAGACGATAGACCCGAGTCGATCTTGCTGTAAAATCTCAAAAAACACTTCCACGATCGTCGTTTCAATAATGTGTTGAACATCTTCAAATTTAAGCTTTCCGCGTTTAAAGAAAAATCGAATCGCTTCGTAATCCCATAAATGGCTCGATGTCCCAATATTTCGATCTAAAAGTTGTTCGATTTCCAAATTTGGAGCAAAGCGCCAAAGCAATCGGCGCAATCGTCGCAGACTTCCATCACTACTCGCCCAAATAATTCGACCGGTACAAAGATAAAGTTTCCAAACGGATTGAAAACTAGAACGAATGGTTAAAATACCCGTTGATTTTTGTTGTTCTTGCTCGTTGAGAAAGTAATTTAAACTCGTAGAAACTTGAAGTAGTAGCATAACATCCTGAAACAATTAAAGGGGTCGATAAAATAAAATTGATTGAATCGAAACCGAATAATTGAGTTTTTGATTTTTTAAAATAAATAGTCATTGCCTTAAGATTAAAACGAATTTTAATTAGATATTTTATAAATCTTGATATATTTCGCTAGATTCAAGCACAGTATTAATGTGTTAAAAACATGAATTAAAACGAGTAAAAAATAGATTTGTTCAGTGTTATTTTTTTGTTTAAAAATTTTAAAGATATCTATCTCGATCGAGAAAAAATAGTATTTTGCTTGTTTTAAGCGTAAGTCATACAAATCGAAAATAACCATTAAAAACTAGTAAAATAAATCGAGATATTTTGAGATTTAAAAATCTTATTAGGGTGACTCTTGAAGTAATTGCCAAACCGCATCTAAAACGCGATCGAGATGAAGGGGCTTAGTAATATAAACCTCCACGCCTAGTTCTGCCGCTTGACAATATTGCCAGGGTTCTCGATTGCTCGAACAAACAACCACCGGAATCTGTATCGAGCGTGAATGATTCTTCAACCAATGACATAATTGATAGCCATTCATTCGCGGCATTTCAATATCGGTAATTACTAAATTGGGTGTTTGCCTCTGAATGGCATCAATTGCATCTAAACCATCTGTTGCTACCTTAACTTTCAGACCGTTTTTTTGCAGCAAGTGAGTGAGAATTTTTCGTTCGACCGGGCTATCTTCTACCACTAAAATATAAGTCATTACCGAATTCCGCCTGCGATCGGACAAAGCATTTTCTCTGAGTTGCAAAATATAATATGATGCTTTTAAATAAAATGTCTGTGGGAAAAAGTAATCTTTGTGTCGATCGTTCGAGGTGTGTGTTGCAAAATCTTGCTTTAAGCGTCGAAGAAGCATTGGCGCTACTCGATGCGATTTTGACTCCCAACCGCTTAAGTCAAACTCAAGAAATTGTCTTTCGCCAGTGTTGGCAGGGAAAAACCTATCAAGAAATTGCCGAGAGTGCCGACTACGATGCGGACTACATTCGAGTCGTGGGCGCACGGCTGTGGCACGAGCTTTCAGAGTATTTTGGGGAACGGATCACCAAAAGTAATTTTCGATCGGTCTTGCGGCAGCAATGGCGAGCGCGCAACCAATCTCATGTTGAGGGGACGTTCTTTGAATTTCCCAGGGGACAAGTTCCTCTCAATTCGCCATATTACATCGAGCGTCCCCCGATCGAACTGCAATGCTATCAAAGCATTGTTGAGCCAGGGGCTTTAATTCGCATCGAAGCCCCCCGGCAAATGGGGAAAACCTCATTGATGGCGCGGATATTACAGCGAGCCAGAGAGCGTGGCATGCGGACGGTAACCCTGAGCTTGCAACTGGCAAGTACTGACGTCTTAACGGATCTCACCCGCTTTCTTCGTTGGTTTTGCGCCACGGTTACTCGGGCGCTCGAACGACCCGATCGGCTCCAATCTTACTGGGACGATATCTTCGGCAGTAACTACAATACCACCGATTACTTCGAGAACTACCTGCTCAAGCATATCGAGACTCCTCTCGTACTGGCCTTAGATGAAGTGGATATGGTTTTCGAGCATCCCGAAATCGCCACGGACTTTTTTGGATTGTTGCGCGCCTGGTACGAAAAAGCCAAATATGGCGATGCTCGTAGCGAGATTTGGCAAAAACTGCGCTTAGTCGTCGTCCATTCTACGGAAGTTTACATTCCCCTCGATATCAACCGCTCGCCCTTTAATGTGGGCATCTCCATCGAGTTACCCTCATTTACCCTAGAGCAAGTGAGAGATTTGGCCGCCCGATACGAACTCAACTGGCAAGATTTAGATAAAGAGTCGAGCTTAAGAGAACTCTTAAATTTAGTGGGTGGAAATCCCTATCTCATCCGGTTGGCGCTATACCATCTCAAACATCAAGAACTCGATCTGCGATCGCTCCTGCAAACGGCAACCACCGAAGAGGGCATTTACGGCACTCGCCTGCGGCAGCAACTGGAGTATCTTCAACAGTACCCCCATCTCGCGACCGCCTTTGGGCGCGTCGTCAACACCTCCACCCCCGTCGAACTCGATCCGGTCACGGGTTTTAAGTTACAAAGTCTGGGACTGGTGAAGCTGCAAAATCACCAAGCCATCGCCAGTTGCGAGTTGTACCGTCAGTACTTTAGCGTTTATCTCGACATGAGCTAAGTCTATGGAACCCACGACGACCGGCAGTCGCGCATATCAATACCAAGTGGGGGGGAGTTTGCCCCACGATGCCCCCACCTACGTCCGGCGTCAAGCGGACGAGGACCTGTATCACGCGCTCGTGGATGGGGAATTTTGCTACGTTCTGAGTCCCCGACAGATGGGAAAGTCCAGTTTGCAAGTCCAAACCATCCACCGCTTGCAAAAGGCCGGAATTCGCTGCGGAGTCATCGACATTACCGCGATCGGTTCTCAGCAAGTCACCATCGAACAATGGTATGCCAGTATTGTCGGCAGTTTGGTCAATAGCTTCGGACTCCAAGTGAATTTGAGGTGTTGGTGGCGCGAGCGCGATCGACTCTCTCCAGTCAAGCGCGTGGATGATTTTATCGAACAAGTGCTTCTGGTGGAGATTTCCGAGAAAATCGCCATCTTCATCGATGAAATCGATAGCGTTCTGAGTCTGAATTTCCCGATCGATGATTTTTTTGCCCTGATTCGGGCTTGCTATAATAAGCGTTCGGAATCTTTCGAATATAAACGCTTGAGCTTTACCCTCCTGGGAGTCGCCACGCCGGGGGAGTTGATCGGCGATCCCCAACGCACCCCCTTTAATATCGGACGAGGGATTACGCTCACGGGATTCAACCTGACAGAAGTCCAGCCCCTCGGACGGGGATTGCCCCAGCTGTTCGGAGATTCCGAAGCAGTTCTGCGGCGGGTCTTAAACTGGACGGGCGGTCAACCCTTCCTCACCCAAAAACTGTGCCGCTTGTTGGTGCAAGAAGTGGAACACCGGCAAACTTTGCTCCCCCTCAATGCAAAACAAATTGCCTTCACCCTTGAAAGCATTGTCAGTTTTACCCTCGAAAGCGTCGTCCGCACCCGGATCGTCGAGAATTGGGAAGCCCAAGACGAACCCGAACACCTGAAAACGATTCGCAATCGCATCCTGTATAACGAGAAACGCGCGGTACGGCTGTTGGGACTCTACCAACAAATCTTACACGGGAGTGTGGTGCGCGCCGATGGCAGTGGCGAGCACATCGATTTACTGCTGTCGGGGCTAACCATTGAGAATGGCGGTCGCTTAACAGTGCGCAATCGCATTTATCAGACGGTTTTCGACCTGAATTGGATCGGACAACAATTGAGCACCCTACGGCCCTATGCCGATGCCATCAACGCTTGGTTGCGCGCAAACCGTAAAGACACTTCCTGGCTGTTGGGCGGACAAGCCCTCGTCGAGGCCCAATCCTGGGCGGCAAGCCGGAGTTTGAGCGATCGCGACTATCAATTTCTCGCCGCCAGCCAAGCTCTGGAAAATGAAGCCCTTCAACAGGCCGAAGTCGCTCGCACCCAGGCGGCTGAAGCCCGATTGGCAAAACAGCGAGAGGTCTCTCGATGGCAGCGCTTTGCCCTAGGAACGGTGAGCGTGGCGTTGCTCGTGGCGGCGGCTTTGGGCATCACGGCATTCTTCCAGTACCGCAGGGCGACGATTGAAGAAATTCGGGCGATCGTCGCCACTTCCGAAGAATCCTTTGCCTCTCATCAAAACTTGGATGCCCTCATCGAAGCCTTGCGAGCGCGGCACAAGCTCGAGCAAATGTTCTCCGCCGACCCCCAATTGCAAAATCAAGTCGAAGGCGCCCTGCTGCAAGCAGCCTATCGCACCAAAGAATATAACCATCTTTCCGGTCACAACGGAAGCGTGTACGATGTGGTGTTTAGCCCCGATGGAAAAATCATTGCCTCTGCCGGTCGCGATCGCACCGTCAAACTCTGGCACACCAACGGCAGCCTCCTCTCCACTCTCGAAGGTCACGACGATCGGGTTTTGGGAATCGCATTCAGCCCCGATGGTTCGCAACTAGCCTCAGCGAGTCAAGATGGTACGGTTAAACTGTGGCGATTAGATGGTACCTCGATCGCCACCCTCAAAGGACACAGCGCCGGGGTCACCGATGTGGCCTTTAGCCCCGATAACCAACGACTGGTCTCCGCGAGCGACGATAATACTGTAAAACTCTGGTCCTCTGACGGTCGCTACCTTCAGACCCTCGACAGTCACCAGGATCGGGTTGTGGGAGTCGCATTTAATCCCGAGGGTTCCTTGCTCGCCTCCGCCAGTCAAGACGATACGGTGAAACTTTGGGACTCTCAAGGCAAACTGATTCGCACCATCAGCGGTCACAGTGCGGAGGTCAATGCAGTGGCATTCAGTCCCAACGGCCAGATCCTCGCTACAGCCAGCGACGATAATACCGCCAAACTGTGGACCCTTGACGGCACGCCCTTCGCCACCCTGTCCGGACACCAGGCAGGGGTTGGGAGCGTCACCTTCAGTCGGGACGGTCAACTGGTGGCTTCGGCATCCAACGACGACTCCATTAAGCTTTGGCGATTGGATGGTACGTTGGTGCGCACCTTAGAAGGTCACGTGGAGGAAGTGCTGTCGGTGGCTTTTAGCCCGGATGAAGAAACCATCGCCTCGGCCGGACAAAGTGGTACGATCCACCTGTGGCAGCCGAGCCGAACCTTGTTAACCATCCTCAACGGACATGAGGATGCCGTGGAAAGTTTGGCCTTTAGCCCCGACGGTCAACTGGTGGCTTCGACCTCAGACGATAAAAGCGTCAAACTCTGGAGACGCGATGGCACTTTAGTTTTAGAGTTTAAAGAGCATAGCGATAACGTTGAGGACGTCACCTTCAGCCCCGACGGTCAACTGGTAGCCTCCGCGAGCGAGGATAATACCATTAAAATCTGGAAACTCGACGGTACCCCGATCGCCACCCTCGAAGGTCACACGAATGAAGTGGAGGGGGTCGCCTTTAGCCCCGACGGTCAGCTTCTGGCTTCGGCTTCCGACGATACCACGGTCAAACTCTGGACCCTGGAAGGCACGTTGCTGCATACCATCAAAGGTCATCACGCTCGGGTGGAAGAAGTTGCCTTCAGTCCTAACGGTCGGGTGCTAGCTTCGGCCAGCGGCGATCGCACCGTCAAACTTTGGAACCTCGACGGTCAATTGATAAAAACACTTAACGGTCACAGCCGGGGGGTTGAGGATTTAATTTTCAGCCCGGATGGCGAGCTACTGGCCTCAGCGGGCGAAGATAATACGATTAAACTTTGGGCACCCGATGGCAAGCTCGTTCGGACTTTAGAAGGCCATCAAGATCGCGTTCGCGCCGTTGCCTTCAGTGCCGACGGTAAAACGATCGCCTCGGCGAGTGGAGACAATACCATTAAACTCTGGAGTCGCCATGGAGAGCTACTCAAAACCCTCAACGGTCACAGCTACGGAGTGACCTGCGTGGTGTTCGCCCCTGACGGTCGAACCCTCGCCAGCGGCAGTGTCGATCGCCGCGTGCTGCTGTGGGATCTCGATCGCGTTTTGGAAGTCGAGCAGGTACTCCGCTACGGTTGCGAGTGGATGCAAGATTATCTCAAAACCAATGCCAATCTGCAGCAGAGCGATCGACTCCTGTGCGATGAGATTACCACCATCGATCGGTAAGATCGAGTCGGGTTCAACGTCGAAGCCTCAAGATACCCCATTCCTCATCGGGTGACGACCCTTTCTAACTCCATCCCTTGACTTCGGTTTCTGTCAGTTGTTTCTTCAACTTCAAATACTCTCCTTGGGTGGCTTGCAACAGGTGTGCCATGGTTAAGTTTTGGTTCTCTTGAGCTGCTAAAAATGCCGCATTCATGGCGATGCTGCGAATATTTCCCCCGGCAACGTTCAAACGGGCAAGCTTTTTGAAATCTTGGGTGCGATCGAGTGCTAATGGCATTGCATCGGGAAACACGCGCTGCCAAATTTGGGCCCGTTGGTTGGCATCGGGGAAGGGAAACTCGACGATAAATCGAATCCGGCGCAAAAATGCCCGATCGAGGGCATCGGGAAGATTGGTGGTGAGGATGGCGAGTCCGCGATAGGTTTCCATGCGCTGCAACAGGTAACTCACTTCAATATTCGCGTGGCGATCGTGACTGTCTTTAACATCCGATCGCTTGCCGAAGATGGCATCCGCCTCGTCGAAGAGCAAAATCGCCCCGCTTGATTCCGCCCCATCGAACACTTGGCGCAGGTTCTTCTCCGTTTCCCCGATATACTTGCTCACCACCGCACTCACATCGATGCGGTACAAGTCCAATCGCAACTCCCTCGCCAACACCTCTGCCGCCATGGTTTTGCCCGTCCCGCTCAACCCGGCAAATAGGGCGCTAATCCCCAATCCCCGCGCGCCTTTTTTGGCAAATCCCCAAGTTTCGTAGACGGTGGTGCGCTGTTTGACGTGGCTGGCAATTTGACGCAGGACTTGTTTGTGCGGTTCGGGTAATATCAAATCCTCCCAAGTGGCGCGGGGGGGGATATACTGAGCTAAATCTTGCAAACGCGGGCGGGATTGGGCGCGGCAGCTATCCCAAAGAGCATTGTTGAGATTTTCATCATTTTGAGAAAGCGCCCCAGCACAGGCGGATTCAATCGCCGATCGGCTCAAGTCGAACTGACTGACTAAAATATCGATCGTCCCGTTGAGTTGGCTGGTGCGATTGCCCAAAATTTGAGTCCAAATCTCTCGCTGTTCGGTGGCGGTGAGGGCGGGGACATCGAGGGTAATGAGGTGTCGGACTTGCCAGCGCTCCTGATTTGCCACGATGAGAGGGGCGTTCAGGTGTTCGATGAGATAGGCGATCGCTTTGTGCAGGGCGGGTTCCGGGTGGCTGAGGCTGTCGCCATCGAGGAATAAGACCCGATCGCATAACAGGGCTTCTCGTTCCCAACGCTGCACCACTTGCTCTAAGTCGTCGGGGGCAACGGGAAGAAATTGGGGGGACATCACGTATAAATCCCATCCCAGTTCCTGGCAAGCAGTAGCGGCGATTTGCTGTTTGATGGCAACTTCATTGCCGCATAGTTGAATGACGGGGGAAGATGGGTTTTGCTGCCAGGTTTGGGAAATGCGATCGGCGATCGTTTGGTGGGATGTCGGTAGTGCCGCCTTGCTGTGTTCCGGGCAAGGTTTCACCAATCCCAACAACTGGCGATCGAGGTAGGGTTCTCCTAGGAGGTAGTGCAGTACCCATTCATCGATGCGTAAGGGACTCAGGGCGATTGCCATTCCCGGATCGAGTTCTATAGCGTGGCGGTGGCGCAGGGGACTGGCGGGATTGATGGCGTGCCAGCCGCCGGGGAGTTCGGGAAATAGGGTTAACGCCAATCCGAAGGTGGGGTACGCGCGTTGGGGATTATTTTGGGCGATCGCGCAGAGATTGGGAAAGTCCGGTATCAGTTCCATGCCGACGCACAGCAGAAGCAATTGCCGCGCGAAGGGGGTTAAGTTTAAGGCGGTACAAAATTGCTCCAGGGCAGGCGTTTCCGACATCTGCGATCGGGCATTTTCCAGCGCATCCCGAACATCGACGGGGGGCGTTGGCGGTTTTCCCTCGATTGCGGCAATCTGTCGTTCGATCGCCTGATGGATATCGGTGAGGGCGATGGTGAGATACTGAAAGTGAGTGGGCTGGTTCATCGGGAATTCCGAGTAGAGTGAGCAGACTCGGAGGTGATTTCTCTTCAAATTACCAGAGATCGATTTGACTTACCCGACACCCAGCTGAGTCACGACAAAGATGATATTGACAAACCCTCTCAGATCTCTAATGTTCTCCGGCCAATTTTAAAACAGCCATTTTCGTAGCACGATCGAGACGAAATCCTCGTTCGTCTAATCGATCTAAAATTGGAGCAACAGCAATTAACTGAGCTAACTGTTTGGCTTTAAGTAAAATTCCTAATGTCTCCGTACATTTCAGATTGATTTTATTGGCATAATATCGCGCCAACCCATCATCTACAATAACCAGAGAATCTTCGATTTCCAAAGCTAATGAAAATGCCTCTTTTTCTCCCGCGCCTAATCCCTTAATCGCCTCTAGGGCTGAATTGACATTTGTGATTCTGACCTGTAGCCAAGATAAAGAAGTCAGATCGGGTAGGGACACTTGTAAGGCTACTCCCGCGGCTAATTCGTTTGCCACAGCTTGAGGGATAATAATCGAACCGTAGAGTTGAGGAAGTAAATCCAGTAAATCTATTTGGTAGAGATATTGTAGGGGTGAGGTATCGGCAATGACATTAGGCATTCGCCAAATCCTCAATTAATTCTGCTTCTGTTAACCGAAAAGTATCGATATTGTATTCACTCAATTTAGATAAGAAAATCGCCCGATCGATACCTGCAAGTTGAGCGGCCGCACCAGAGGAAAGTTTCCCGAGTTCATAAAGTTTCATCGCTGCCGTCAAACATAATTCTCGGGCAAGTTGTTCGGGGGTTAACTTTAAAGCCTGTAGGGTTTCTTCTGGGATAGAGAGGGTTACTTGATGCATCATTCATCCTCAAGCGACTTTAATGTCAATATAGCGTTTCCCCATCGAAATAATATTAAGAAAGTTTTTAAAGCTAATACAACTACATCTAGTACAACAGCACCTTGGTCTATCGAATATACATCCTCTTTCAAAAGGCGATCGCCCTTGGATAAAAAAGCGATCGCCCGATACATTCAATCTTGGCTCAATCTCGATAATATCGCGTCAAAATCCGCATCACCTCACCGCTGACGGGGGAAGGCAGAGGCGGACTCCATTCGCCAATCTCAGCAAACCCTAAAACGTGCAAGTGGCGCACGAGACTTTCCACGCCAGCCGGAACGCCGCAGACGAGGAGACGGATGGGTTTTCGGTTTGGATGGGGGGTTTCGGGATTATCTTCTTCCCGCAGCAGTTCCGGGACGGACTTAGGTGTTGGTATCGTAGAATTCCTCCTGAATATTGGGAGTCCAAACCCCTGCCGTGTCTAGATTGCTGTCTGAAGCAGTAGGGGTTTGGTTTTGAATGATTTTATAGTACCACTGTGTTAACACTGTGGTTATGTTTTAACTTGATACGATCGTGTAGTGTTGTGAAGTGACGTTTCATTAGATTGCAAAGGCAAAAATGCCAACCAACCTCATCAAAACCATGGTTTATATGCCACCGGATTTGCGAGAAACCCTACAGGAGATGGCAACCCAAGAAAATCGATCGCTCTCGAATTTGATTGTGACTCTGCTGCAAAAGGCGGTAGACGAGCAGAGATTAGAAGAAGAAACCCGCCAGGAATCCGATCGCAATTAACGCCGCCTTCGATGAGAATATAGAGCCATGGCATTCCTGCACGTCAAAATGGACGATGATTTGAAGCGCCGCTTCAAAACGGCTTGTGCTGCGCAAGATCGGCAAATGGGTGAAGTGGTTGCCGAACTCATTAGCGAATGGTTGCAAAAGACAGAAACTTATCCAATGCCTCAACAAACTTCTGAGGAAAAGACGGAAGAATAACTATCAGATTTGTAGGGTGGGCAAAATAATATTAGTTTTTGTCGCGGAAAATCCGATTCAATTTGCCCACCGACGAGAGTCTCGAGCGATACTAAACTCTGGTGGGCAATAGTGGATTGGAGATTACCATTAAGAGAGGGATCGATCGCCACCATTTCCCAGCCTACAACTCTCCGGTGGCTACGGCAGTCTCAAAATGGGATAGGCAAAACGATCGCCTTCCATTTTCAGGGGGCTTTCCGCATCGTCGATTTGCACCCGCACCAGATATTCCCCCGGTTCCACGTCGCGAATGGGAAAAACGATCGCCCTCGAATCGGTATCATCTCTGGGTTTTTGGAAAATATAGCCCGTCGCAGTGGTGGTGCTGTTGAGAAATAGATACACGCGCTGCCGTCCCCCCACCATCACATCCACGGGAACGGTGACTTGGCCTTCGTAGCGTTCGTCTTCGTCTTCTTCAAGTTCGGTAATGGTTTCGATCGCATCCACTGTCACCGTAGGACGCACGCCAATGGGAATGGTATTGGAAAAAGTCCGATCCCGCGTCACTTTCACTCCCTGCACTCCAGCACGCAGTTGCTGGGTTTGAGCCAGGGGTAGATCCGCCAAGGATAGGACAATTTCCGTATCCTTGACAGTTTGCGGCGTTAACTGCGCTTCCCCGATTTGGACGCGGGTATTTTCCCCTTGCAACTGCTTGCCGCGCAGAATCAGGGTCTCGCTTAAATCCAGATAACTCGATCGCGGGCCGAGGGTGACCGGGGATCGATCGCCAGTTTGTTTGGCGAGTTCCTCGATTTGAGGACGGACGGTGGTGACGGAGATTTGGGGTCCGGCAATGGGCAGTTCCCGCCGTGCCGGTTTGTCTCCTTCAATCAGAACCGCAGTGGCTTGGTAGGCCAGGGAGAGGGTATAGGGAATCTGGAAAAACACCGACCAAATGCGGGATAGATCCTCGGTGGTGATAGCGCTGGGGATGAGTTTGACCGCGACGCTTTGGTCGATGAGATCTGAGTTGGCAAGGAAGGAATAACCGGTGCCATTCGTGGCATCGTACAGAATCTCTGGCGTGAGGGTGGGGGAATCCACAAAAGTCCGAACCGCCGTGCCCAGTAATCTTTGGGGTTCGAGTTCCCGTTCGTTGCCGTAAAAGCTCAGGATGTAGTACAAATCCCACCCCAGGAGTTTTTGTTTGATCAGATCCCCTTTGGGACGGCGGGTTCGCAAGTCTATGTTGCGCCATGCCGGATTGGGGGTAATTTGGTACAGGTAAAGGTTGATACCGGCTTGGGGCATTCCCCCACCGCTGGGGTTGTCAGGTCGCATGGTGGTGACATTAGCCCCGGGTATGTCGATGGCGATCGCATTTTGCAACATTCGTTGGATGGCAGCAGTGACGGTGGCGATGGCGAGATAATTACTCATGGGTTAACGCACGAGGCGAAGCATTAATAGATTTTAAGTGATATTTCTAAGTTAGATTTCCGATACTCTTGACCCTAACAATCCGTCCTGAAAGCTTACATCTCAATCGGCGAAAATACCCTCTCAAGAAAAAGACTCGATCGGTGAAGATTTCAGATGAATTCAAAAGTCTGGGAAACGGCGATCGTTCATGGAGAGATATTTTTTATTTTTATCGATCGATTCTTGCTATTTGGGAAGTTTTACGCTATATTTCCCCTAGCTTCTAAGTTCGGGTATCCTTCAGTTTCTCATGAATACAAATTTTCGTGAGTTAACAAAATTTAATCTAGCTTCGAGAATATTCAAACTTTAAGTCGATCGAGTAAAATTGGCAAGTGACGATCGGTCGGGGAGAAAATCTCGTTTCAGCAAAACTGAAATCGATCTTCCAAAAGACTTCCAAGGGCCAGCATTTGCCGATCGAACGTAGAAAACCGTTCAACCCGAGCATAGCAAGTTTCCCGTGAAAATAAATTTTTGATGGGGGTCTCAGGACCTTCGCTGCATGGTAATCTTGGCGAAGTTAGACATTCTCAATGGCTAGGTCCCGCTGAAAAGGTCGTACTTTAAGCGAAGCCATCATTGAGAACGCTTTGGCGAAAAGTAGACACCCGCAGGGGTGGGTAAGTCATTTTTTGAGGAGAGGTTGCACTTTTATGCAAGTACTCGAACGGCCCACTCTACTAATTGAGATATGGGGTCGATCGTGGGAGTAAATCGCTGTAAAATTTCTAAAAGGCGAGCGCCCGAGCGATTGGGTTCTGAATATAAAGTAGAGATAAATCGTCGTCAAATGCAAGCGATCGTTTAAACTTTCAATCCCCAAAAGATTACCTAAAATTTTATCGAATCGACACGCACAATTTTTTCTCAAGTATCGTTAGGAGATTAGTTTATGGCTCGGTTAGACTATTTTGCCCCTGGAGTCTATGTCGAAGAAGTCGATCGGGGCAGTCGCCCCATTCAAGGCATTAGTATGAGCGTGGGTGGATTTGTGGGATTCACCGAAGATGTTCGGGGAGATGCGGAACTGTTTACCCCGATGCTGGTGACCAGTTGGACGGAATATTTAGAATACTTTGCCAAAGCGGGGTCCGATGGATTTACCGACTTTGGCGCTTATCTTCCCTTTGCCGTCCGCGGTTGGTTCGACAACGGTGGCGGGCGCTGTTGGGTAGTCAGCATCGGCACGCAACTCCCCAAACCCGAAGGTGAAGCCCAAGAGAATTCAGCATCCGCGACGGATAAAAGCCTTCTGACAACGGTCGGTACCGCTGGCAAGAAACCCACCTTAAATTTTCAAATCAAGGAAACAGAAGACGATCGAGACATCGGACGGGTGAAAGTCCTCATCGCACCCGATACCCCGCGACCGGGCGACAGCGACGACGAAGAAGACCAACCCTTTGATACCGGAGAATTCTTCAAAGTCATCCTCCAACAGGGGGACGACACCTTAACCTATACGCCTGACGGAGAATCCGACGAAAAAGAAGCCATCTACCGCCACCTATCGATGGATCGCGCGGTCGCCGAAAGTAGCGGCACTTACGCTATTGATGCTTTAGCAGACTGCCCCTTTTTAGAGATATCTCTACCTGAGAAGCCCGCATCGGGATTGGCCCTGGCGCGACGACCGGCTAATGGCATCTACGAAGTCAGCCCACCCCCCGAAAGCTACAGCGCCGACAAACTACACCAAAAAATGTATGGCGTGCGTCAAGATCGAACTGGGGTTCAGGGCTTATTTGAAATCGACGAAGTTTCGATGATTGCCTGCCCGGACTTGATGCTGGCTTACCAGAAAGGATTGCTCGATCTCGACCAAGTTCACGGCATCCTGGAGGTGATGGTTACCAACTGCGAAAATTCCGCCCCCAGTCCGGCTTATCGCATGGCGGTGTTGGATATGCCGCCGGTGAAAATTCGCCGAGATGCGCGGCAGATTATTACCCCCGATCGCCAAAAACCCCAAGACGTGAAAAACTGGATGGATGAATGGGGTCGCCGCTCCCAATTTGCTGCCCTGTACTATCCTTGGATTAACGTTCCCAACCCCCGCGATAACGGCAAACCCCTCGCCGTCCCCCCCTGCGGTCACATGATGGGAATTTGGTGCCAAACCGACGAATCGCGCGGCGTCTATAAGGCCCCCGCCAACATTACCCCCAGAGGGGTTACCAAACTCGCCTACGATGTCAACTTCCGGGAACAGGAACTGCTCAACCCGATGGGAGTCAACTGCATTCGCAAAATGCCCGATCGCGGCATTCGGGTGTGGGGCGCGCGCACTCTGGTGGAACCCGATAACGTCCAATGGCGCTATATCAGCGTTCGCCGCCTGATGAGCTATATTGAAAAGTCGATCGAGCTGGGAACGCAATGGGCGGTCTTCGAGCCGAACGACGAGGATTTGTGGGCGCGAGTAACCCGCACGGTGAAGAACTTCCTCGAACGGCTGTGGCGGGAAGGGGCGCTGTTCGGTCGCACTCCTGAAGAAGCCTTTTACGTTAAGTGCGACGGCGAGCTCAATACCCCCGAAACCATGATGCTCGGTCGGTTATATATCGATGTCGGCGTTTCGCCGGTGCGACCTGCGGAGTTTGTGGTGTTCCGCATTAGTCAGTGGAGTCCCAATCAGTAGCAGCATCACCGTTCGATCGGTGGGTAGTGCTTCGATGGGGGCATTCCGTTGACCCAATATTTTGGGTTTCAAGCCTCCCCCCGAACACTCTGTCAACATTGAAATGAGGGATCGGTTTTGATGGGGAGAGGGGGGGGAAGTTATCCCTCAAAACTAAATTGCCAGAGTACTAGAAGGGGGAGTGTCAGTCGACCCTTTCACTTAAACATTTCACATTAGGAGTTTAATCGTGGCAGAAGGCGAATTGCTTACCGCGTGTCGGTTTTACTTTGAAGCCGACCAAGTTTCAGAAAAACAAATTCTCGAAGTTGCGGGTCTTTCAGTGGAATCTCCCGTGGCAGGCGATGGTGGAGTCTTAGGCTCGGGAAAAGGCGGCGTGAAAACCCGCCAAGCCACCCCCACCAACGAAAAATTTAGCAACGTCACCGTGAAATTGGTGGCGACGACGGATCTGGATTTGTACAAATGGTACAAAGATTGCAATACCAACGATGGCGGGTCTTCCGATTGGGCGAGCAACCGCAGAGCAGCATCGGTGAGCGCCTACGACCAAGCGGGGGATATGAAAGCGCGTTGGGAAATTAAAAATGCCTATCCCTGCAAGTACGAAGGCCCCCAGTTTACGGCTGGAGACAACAATATGGCTAACGAAACCCTGGAAATCGTTCACGAAGGGATCGAGCGCGTGCAGTAGTTAAGATGGGGGATGAGGGGATGGGGGGACGCGGTGGCGCGGGAAATCGGAGAAGCGGGAGAAATCGGAGAAACGGGAGAATTTAGCGCTCGTTGCCCCCGAAGCCGCCTTCGCTCCCAAAGCCTCCGAAGCCCCCGAAGCCCCCGAAGCCCCCGCTGGCATCCACCCAGTCCCCAATTCAAACTATGCCTCCATCCAATCCATCTCCAGCCTTTACCGAACGCTTAACGGCATCTCGCTTCTATGTCGAACTCAAACTCGAAGGCAGCGACGACAATGTTGATGCGACGTTTCTCGATTGCCAGGGGTTGAATACGACCCAAGAGGCGATCGAAATTTGCGAAGTCACGCCCCAAAAATGGGGTAGCCAGTCCGCGAAAGCCGGTCGAGTCGTCCGGACCAAAATTCCCGGCAACCTGAAGAATGACAATATTATCTTGCGTCGGGGAATGACAAACTCTCAGACGATGTGGAAGTGGTTCGAGGCAGTACAAACGGGGAACTGGGGTCAGCAGCGCCGAGATGGGGCGATTACCATTTACGACCAAAAAGGCACCGCACAGGTGCGATTTGAGTTTTTCCGTGCTTGGCCGGTGAGTTACAAAGCTGCTGATTTAGGGGCTGGAAGTAACGAGATCGAGATTGAGGAGTTGGAAATTGCTGTAGAAGCATTTACACGCGCCGAAATCTAGGGCTGCGATGTAGAATTAAAAATTAAAAATGCGTCTTGAAAAGTTGAACGGGACTCAAACAGACACCGCTCACTTTTCGCAAAATGAAAAGTGCAGACTAGACGCTAGATTGAGTTCGAATAATTGCTGACAATAATAATCGCGGGTACCTGAATTCAGGCGAATTTTAATGAAAAGTATTTAAGCGAACTTAATGTTATTGATGTCTGTCGCGCTGCATCTCGGGGAGGAATCTGTCAGTTAATAGAAGAGAAAGAAATCGAAGATTAGGAAGTCGCTAGCGTTTATGTTTCAGACGGAATTTGAATTTAGCTTGCCTAAGGGATATCTCGATGGAGATGGCAATTTACATCGAAAAGGTATCATGCGATTGGCTAGAGCGATCGATGAAATTTTACCCATGCGCGACCCCCGTGTGAAATCGAATCCGGCTTATTCGACCGTGATTATTTTATCGCGAACGATCGTTCGTTTGGGAGCGCTAGAAGAAATTACGCCGGGAATCGTGGAGAATTTCTATGCGGGGGATTTGAACTACTTACAAAAGTTTTACCGGAGAATTAACGATTTAGAGGAAGAAAAAGATATGAAAGAGCGCGATCGCAAATTTTTCGATTTAACCGAAGATGTTAATTCTTCATCTATTACCTATTAACGCCATGTGCAACTTATACGATCCAAAACCTGACAATACGGGGAGAAGGGGGAAGGGGAAAAGGGAGATTTTTCGACTCGCTCACCATCCTTTCAATCGCTTAAAGTTGCACACCGCGTTATTAGAATTTTAATAAGAACGTGAGTTTGGGTTCAGACCACTTTTAAGGGTAATGCCACGAGAGAATTAGCTTTTCAGCTAACGAAAGAATGAGGTTTTTAACTTATCCAGAACCGACGTTAATAAGAAAGCAAAAAAATCGTCGATATAAAAGTTAGAAATAGATTAATTCGGCATCAAACTTTATTTCGTTTTCTATTTATATCGTTTTTAATTCTCTTGAGGTAGTCTAAATTTTATTTAGGGTTTCATTACAGTTAATTTATAAGTTAAATTTAACTTGTATGGAGTCTCAATCGTAAAAAAATAAATCGAAAAAAAAATGGGTGAGTGCGATTTTTTGAATTTCGTTTATTGGTAGGAATTAACAGAAGAGTACATTTCGTCTTATTCTATCTAAAACACAATCTTATGAATTTTATTTAATTTTTTTATGATACCGAATATAGAGTTTGAGTTTCTGTTACCAAAAGGGTTAATTGACGAGAATCGAGAAGTTCATCGTCGAGGTCTGATGCGTCTGGCGACGGCCAAAGATGAAATTGCCGTCGCGCGAGATTTACGGGTTCGAGAAAATCCCGCCTACGGCGTACTCCTGCGCCTCTCCCGGACGATCGTGCGTTTGGGGAAAGTTTCGGACATCGGACCGGAAATGTTAGAAAATTTATTTACTTTAGATTTAGCTTACCTACAAGAATTTTACAATCGCGTCAACCAGCAAGGAAACCCCCATATCTTGACCCAATGCCCCCAATGTCGTTGCGAGTTTCCGGTGGATTTAGCGCGATCGGGGGAGTCGTCGGCTACCCCTTGATGCAACTGCGCGAGGAGGTAGCCTGCATTGCCTTTCACTTTCATTGGTCTTTAGAAGAAATTCTCAATCTCGAACATCGAAATCGCAGCAACTGGGTCCAAGAAATTGAGAAACTCAAACAAGATCCTTCCAGATAAAACCCTCTTATTTGTCAACTCAGTTTTTCACTTATTTTTCAACTTAGACCCATGAAACATCGCCCTCTTTCCAAAACATCAAATCTCGCCCACGCTGGCAAACGCCGACGGACTTGGCCGAAATTCGGGCAGCGTCCGTTTCCCCCCCACTCTCAATCAAACGGGGCCCAAGGCAACCCCCTGATGGGTGAGAATCTCGCAGCAATGCCTCAAGGGCAAATGAAACCGCAAGATAAGCAGGAAATGGCTGCCCTGCAAATGCAAGAAGCCGAGAAAATGCAGCAGGAGGAACTCGCCGTCACATCCGAAGCAGAAACCCTACAGACACAAGAAGCCGAAGATGAGGTGATGAAGAAAGAAGAACTCGCTGCCACATCCGAAGAGGAAACCGTGCAGAAAAAAGAAGCTGAAGATGAGGTGATGAAGAAAGAACAAGAAGAAATACAAACAAAAGAGACGGAGGATGGAGAAGCTCAAAACGTCTAAGTTTAAGTCGATAAAAATGCCGATGATAAATCCTCCCAAAACCTTCCCCGTTGAGATATCGAATTATGCCCGATCGAGATAATCTGAATGCCGACTACATTGGTGCGGGGGTGGCTTTTCCCCTGGATATTAACCTTCAGGGAGAACTACAGCTGAGTTGGGCGATCGCCAATCTCGAAGAATCGATCGTCCTGATTTTGGGAACGAACTTGGGAGAACGAGTGTACCGACCGGAGTTCGGATCGCGGCTGTCGGAACTGGTGTTCGAACCGATGAATCGCGATACCCTCCTCCAACTGCGGTTGTGCGTGGAAGAAGCCCTAGAAATGTGGGAACCGCGTATCATCGTCAAAGATGTGCGGGCGATACCCGATCCCGTGCGCGGTTTGGTGGAGTTGGAAATTTTCTATCTACCCCGAGATAGTGAGGATTCCTATCAGCTTCGCAGCCTCGTATATCCCTTTTACTTGCAGCCAGGAAAAGAGTAGTGGATTTTGATTTTTTACCGAAATTACCCAAATCGAACCTCGACGATCGCACGTTTGACGATTTAGTTGAGGAGTGTCTGCTGCGGATTCCCCGTTACTGTCCCGAGTGGACGAACTACAACCCCAGCGATCCGGGCATCACGATTATCGAACTGTTTGCGTGGCTGACAGACCAAATGCTGCTGCGGTTCAACCAGGTGCCGCGTCGGAACTACGTCGCGTTTTTAGAACTGTTGGGCATTCGCCTGGAACCACCACAGCCGGCGAAAACCCATTTAACCTTTTACCTGAGTGCGGCGCGATCGCAAAATCTTGTCATCGAGGCGGGGACGGAAGTGGCAACGCAACGCCAGGACGTGGAGGAACCGATTACCTTCAGTACCGATAGCGATTGGGCCATCGGCACGCCTCAAATTACCACATTGCTGACCGCTGCCGAGGCGGACACCGAACCCGCAGCCAACCGCCTGGGCAACCTCTTTGAGGAAGATGGATGGCGGCAAAACCCAGAGGATGGAGAATGGTTTCGCGAAGATGGACTCTCGAGTGAGGTGTTTAAAAATCAAATCCAATCCCCATCCCAACCCCAAGGACAGTGGTCTCAAAGACAGTGGCCCCAAAGGCAGTCGCCAGTCCCCCAACCGGGAAACTGTTTCTATCTGGTTTTGGCCCCTCAACCCCTCGATGGCCATCTTCGCGAGGTGGAGGAGGATAAAGAAGAGGGTAGATTGGAAGGTCAAGAAAACGCGATCGCCGGGAATGTCATCGCCATCACCTTTAAAGGTCGCGAAGCCGCCACCACCGGCATCGATCCCAACAATCCCCCCCGATGCTGGGAAGTGTGGAACGGTCGAGAGTGGGTCGAGGACATTTTACGCCGGGAAAGCGACGATCGCACCAAAGGATTCAGTTTCGAGAAATCCGCCGACAGTCCCAATCTCGAACAAGGGGCCGATATTATCCTGCATTTACCCTCCGACTTACCCGAAGCCGATTTTGGGACGAACTATAGCGGGTATTGGCTGCGCTGCGTTTACAAGCGACTCAAAGGGGATGCCTACAATTACGATCGCTCCCCGCAAATCTCGAGCGTCTCCGTGCGTTCCATCGGGGTGACGGTTCCCGCCAGCCATTGTACCTGGATTAAAGATGAAGAGTTTTTGGGGGTCAGTAACGGCAAACCCGGTCAGACTTTCGAGTTGCTCAACAAGCCGGTGCTACCGCGATATCGGCGCGAGTGCATTCAAGTGCGTTCGCCGATGTTCGAGCATTCCAGACAAACCTGGCAGGAAGTGAAAAACTTTTCGAGATCGGATGAAGATAGCCCCCATTACACCATCGATTCCAATCGAGGCATCGTCCAATTTGGGCCGCTGATTCGAGAACCCAAAGGTTTGCCTCAAAAAATCCAACAACGGTACCAACAGCAACAGGAATTTCAATCGCAATTACAACTGTGGAAAAACCGTCAAGGTCAGTTGCGAAATATGCCCTCTTCGGAACTCCAGGGTGTGGGCAAGTTTGAAGAAAGGCAGTATGGAAAAATCCCCCCCAAAGGTTGGGAAATTTATATGCTGTCCTATCGAACGGGTGGGGGTCCGCAGGGAAACGTGCGGGAAAAAACCCTGGACAAATTAATGATTTCTCTGCCTTACGTCCACGCCGTCACCAACTATAAAAAAGCTGAAGGGGGAGCGGAAGCCGACTCTTTAGAACGGGCGGTGATGAGGGTTCCCGGATGGTTGAGAACGGGCGATCGGGCGGTGACTCCCGAAGACTTTGAAACCCTGATAAAACAGGTCGAAGGCGTTCCCCTCGCGCGCACTCGCTGTCTGAAAGTGGATGATGTCAATCGCGGACAGGTGACGGTACTCGGGATTCCCAAACTCGAACCCGGCATCGATTTATCGCAAGGGATGAAAGCCAGCGATTTGAATCTGAAAAACAAAGAAAAATTAGAAAAATACTTAAACGATCGCACTTTATTGGGCACTCGGGTGGAAGTGTCAGAACCGAAATACGTCCGCATTGGCACTCGAGTAACCTTAGGTATCGAAACCCGGGAAGTGCGAGAGCTTGAAGAGAAAGTGCAAGCCGTTCAAACGGCGCTCTATCGATTGCTGCATCCAATTTTTGGAGGCTTAGATGGGAAGGGATGGGAATTCGATCGTGCTGTTCGAGCGGCGGATATTGCCATTTGCTGCCAGCGCATTCCTGAAGTGATTTATATCGAAAACGTTAAATTATTTCGGCTCGAACCCGACGTCCAAAACTTTGACTATCCTGAATGGCAAGCCAAGGATATTATTCATTTAGACGCTCGTGAAATGGTGTGTTCTTGGCAAAATACTGATGATAGTCCGGGACTAAACTTTATCCTGCTCGATCCGCACAGTTTAACGGGTTCGATGAAAGTTCAGATCGATATTTAACCGTAAGCATTCAGCATTCAGCGATCGGCGATACTCCAAAGGAGTCGCTTTGCGAACGGCTTGAGACTCTTATAACAAGCTAAAATTTCAGGAGTTCGATCGAGGACTAGATTCAAGTTATAAGCTCGATCGGAGTTTTCAACTGACGACTGACAGCTAATCGCTGAATGCTTACCCGAGAGCCATTCAATCTAAAAGCACTTAAATGACTCGAGAAGAAACTCGACCCACTTTAGACCTCCAACTCAGTTCCGAACAACTTGCCGAAACTCGAAGCGATCTTCTCGCGAGAACGGCAAAAGAAGCCCGGAAAAGCCATTGTTTAACCCTGTATCCCGGCGAACCGAACGAATTGCAAGTTCGCATTAGAAATACGAGCGATCGACCGTTAAACTTAGCTTTATATTTAGAGTTTGAAAGTGCTTCGCCTAAAACCTGGTTTCAGGGGTGGATCGATGATAATTGGCGGTCTCCCAAGCGATTTTGGTACGAGCATCTTTCTCTACAATTTTGGATTTTTATTCTCGCAATTCAGTTAACGTTTTTAGATTTAATTCTAGAAGCCTGTTTAGATGTGGTATCGATCGATACAGCTTTTTCAGCTAATAATCCCTTTTTGTTGTTGCAGTTACAATTAACAAGACAATCTAACTTTTTTAGTCAATTTAGCGATTCCTTTAGCTGGTTTTTCTGGAGTCGGGAACCTCAGATCGAAAAAGAGCTAGAAGTTGCCGCCAATACTCAGAAATATTTGGGATTGTACTTTAGGCTACCCGATGACTTTTTTGAAACCGACGATGTTTTACATCTCGAAACCCCCACCGCCGAGCGCAAATATCCGGCAATACTAGAAGTGTATCAAGGCGATCGCCAAAGTGGTACGTTAGTGGGCTATCGTCCGTTTCAACTGGAAATTCGCCCCCGCAGCAGCTACGTCCATTTTCTGCCGAGTCTGTACCGGCAAGTGGATTTTTTCGATCGCTTCTTGAAAATCATGGAGGAAGGCTTCGATCCGGCATTGCAAACCAGCGATTTTCTCTGGGCGTACCTCGATCCTCTCACCTCCCCGGAAGCTTTGCTACCCTTCCTCGCCCATTGGGTGGGCTGGAAACTCGACTCTCGCATTGATGAGATTTCCCAACGCCAACTCATCCGCAATGCCATCAAACTCCATCGCTTGCGGGGAACGCGGGAAGGATTGCGACTGTACTTGCACTTGGCAACGGGTTTGCCCCTGGATGGAGATGCGATCCACATCGATGCCGATCTCAATTCCGGCTTCGTTTTGGGAAAAGTTTGTTTGGGGGAAGCCCCCCGACTCGGCGGCGGGAAAGCCTATCACTTTCGCGTGCGACTGCGCCCAGAAACCCCCCTCCCCATCGACGAATTCACAATTCGCGACATCATTCAAGAATACAAACCGGCTGTTTCCACTTACGAATTGGCGATCGAAATGCGGTAGCCGAATCTCACGTCAGTTCGGGATAATACAGTTTCTGGTGAGAGGGGTGTGGGGTGTGGGGTGTAGGGTGGGAAATGGTAGCGATCGATCTGTTCTAAAGTGACTATTAAAAATCTACCGTTGCCCACCAGATTTTTGTATCCCTGGAGACTCTCGTCGGTGGGCAAACTGAAGACAACTTTGCGCGAAGACGATCGATATTGATTTTGCCCACCCTACCCACTACATACGAATTGGCGATCGAAATGCGGTAACTAAAAATGTAAGCATTCAGCTATCAGTAGGGTGGGAAACGGGGGCGATAAATCCCTTTGCTGACGGCAACCCCCAATCCACCGTTGCCCACCAGATTTTTGTATCGCTCGAAACTTTCGTCGGTGGGCAAATTGAAGACAATTTTCCGCGAACCCGATAAATCTCGATTTTGCCCACCCTACCCACTACTTGAGTTTTACCATTAACTAAAAGTGCGATCGGCAAAATTCGATCGCGTTTTTCACTTTGCCGAGCTTCAATTCTCTGTCGATCGCATTCCATAGGAATACGGTTGGCCTAGGTTAGGCAGTCTGATGCTTTATAATACATTCTGTGTAGCTAAAGCACATTATCTACGAACAAATTTTCGGTTGAGTTTTGCATCTCGACTCAACCCAGATCGTAAAGAATTCAATAGCCTTAGCAGTTGCTCCATCGCAGACAAATTTGTCAGGATTGCAACGTTTCATCAAGATCGATCGCCGATCTCTGGGAAAGGGCGATCGAATCTGTAACAATCGTAAAAATTGGGCGGTTTCACCGAGTCAGCCGATGAGCCAACACAGCAAGATTTCCTACCGATCCTCGAAAACAACCGTCCAGCGGACTTGGAACAAGATGGAACCCCGCCCGTTCCCCAGTCAGCCGGCTGAGAACGTGCAGTTAGACACAGAGCCGGCGACTTTCGCCGATATGGGCAACTATACGGGACTGAGTTTCTACGGCGCACCCCCCCCAATTCAGCGCCAGGACGAGGAACCGGAAGAGACGGCCCCAGAAACAATTCAGGCTAAATGCAGCCAGTGCGAAGCCGAATCGCCAGAACCGACTGTGCAGCGACGGGAAGAAGAGGAAGATGGCTCGGATGAGTCGGTTCCCGTACAGCCAATGACGGAAGAGGGCGAGGCAGTATCGGAGGATGAGACTCCCCTACAAGCCAAGCTGAGTGTCGGCAAACCGGGAGATAAGTACGAGCAAGAAGCCGATAGTATGGCAGCGCAGGTGATGGCGATGGGCGATCCATCGGTTCCCCAGGAAGAAATGGACGGGGAGACGGTGCAAGCCAAGCCCCTTGCCGGGGAGGTAACGCCCCTGGTGCAGCGCCGGCAGATACAACGGAAGGGGAATAAGGATGCGAGTCCGAGTATCGAGCGTCAACTGCGCGATAGTGGGGGTGGGGGCAGACCCTTAGCCGACGGTACGCGATCGTTCATGGAGTCGCGGTTTGGGGCGGACTTCTCCGGCGTGCGGGTGCATACGGACTCGGCGGCGGTGCAGATGACGAAATCCTTGGGGGCGCAGGCGTTTACCCACGGTAAAGATATTTATTACGGGAAGGGGAAGAGTCCGGGGAAGAACGATCTGACGGCTCACGAGTTAACTCATACGATTCAGCAGACGGGGGGAAAGCAGGTTCAGCCTAAGGCAAACAAGCTACGACTCAAGGCAGACACAGACTCCATCAATAACATTCAGCCATTCCAACGTCTGCGCCCGAAACGAGCCGATAGTCTGCGTAATGTTGAATCTGAGAATGACTCTCAAGGAAAAGATCGAACGAGTCAACAGACTAAACCAGAACAGCAGTTAGAGTCCAAGCAGGACGAAACGCTCAACCGTGAAACGACATTAAAGCAATCGGCAAGTCCACAAGAATTTGAAACGGAAAAGACTTCAACCCCAGAAGCTGTCTCAGATGAGCAAACGCAGCAAACACAAGCGCTCAAATCTCAAGCTCCTACAGCGGCTCAGACAGAAGACGTAAATTCTCAAAAAGCCGAGCAGGCAAAGCCACAGCAAACTCAAGGTCAAATCATCGCAGATGCTCAAACTCAAACTGGTGCCTCTGCGTTGAAACCTAAAAACGGTTCAGCTAAACCCGAGCAATCCCAAGATGGAGTAGTAAACCCTGCAACTTTACCTGAAGCCGCTCAGAATGTAGCTGGAAAGGCAAATTCTTCTCCACAAAATGCACCCGCGCAACAACCTGCAGCAGACTCTCCGCCAGCGGGAGGTCGGTTGAAAGAAGATATGAAAAGTGCTGCTGCATCGGCGACAGCTCAAGCTACTTCAGGCAGTGTATCTGGGAGTCGTGGTGGTGCAGCAGTAGCTGGTGGAACTAGTGCTGGGGGCGGTGGAGCCATTGCCGATAAAGTAACTCCGACGGAGACTCCAGATGTCTCTCAATCAGAACCCTCAGCCGCCCTGGCAGCTGTGAGTAATTTACCACCTGCGCAATTGCAATCTGCCTTGGGGAGCGTCACTGCTGCTGTTTCAAACAATGTTAGTCAACAAAAAGCCGAACTCGCAGCAAATCCCCCTCAGGCAGATACACCGACAGGTTCAGAGAAACCCGCTGTGGCTAAAGCCGCCCCAGCAGGCGGTGAAGCGCTTAAACCCTTGACCAAAACAGCTGAGGGTGAAGACAAGCCGGTTCCAGAGCCAGAACCTCTACCGCCAGAAAAAGCACCGCCCAAAGTAATCACACCATCTCCAGTGGTTCGGGGCAATGAGGAAGGTAATCTGTCAGATGCCGATGCGAGCAGTATGAAGGCGTCATTGAAGCAATTGCCCACCAGCGATCCAGGAGTTAATGGAATCTCTGCCGGTTCAACTCCCAAACTGGCATTAGAAGGCAACGCCGACCCGAAAAAAGCTCAGGAACAGCGGGCTGAATTGGAAACTAGCTTGACCGAAGCCAAAGCCAAAGGTCAGCAGGAGCTGGCTCAACCCACAGGGGTAGAAGAGATCCAATCAACACTGCCTCAGCAAACTTTGACAGCCAAAATGGGGGGAAGTGCTGGCAGTGGGGGAGCAGGCAGCGGTGGTGGTGCTACGACAACGGCAGTGGCAGCAGGCGACGGGCTAGGAGATGCGGCTTCTATCTTTGCCCAGCAAGAGAAAGGTGGTGAGATTCAGGCGGCGGTGGCAAAAGCCCAGGGAGATTTAGCGGCGAAGAAACAAGAACATGCGGCCAAGGTCACAGAGGAGCAAGCAACCGCTCGTCAGGATATTGAACAGCTCAAAGAGCAAAACACCGAACAGCAAGCCCAAGAGCGGACAAAAGCTCAGGGCGAGGTTGCTAACTTACAAAGTCAGTGGGGTAAAGAGCAAGACACTCTCGTCAGCCAGTCGCGCAAAGACGCTGACAAAGTGGTGGGCGAAGGACTTAAAGATGTTCAAACCAAACGGGCTGAGGGAGAAGCAGCAGCCACTCAGGAAATTCAGCAAGGGGAAGCAAACGCTCAAGCAGAGCGTCAGAAAGGTGAAGCTAAGGCGGCTGCTGAGAAAAAGAAAGGAGAGGAGCAGTCTAGTGGATTATTTAGCTCGGTAGCTAGTCAGGCAAGAGCCTTCTTCGATGGGATTAAAAAGGCGATCGAGAAAGCATTTGAAGCAGCTCGTGCGGCTATGCGCAAAGCCATTGAAGCCGCTAAAAAGCTAGCAAAAGCCGCGATTGAAAAATGTCGAAAGGCGATCGTGGCGGTAATCCGTCGAGTGGGAAATGCCTTGATTGCCCTGGGCGATACTCTGTTGGCAAAATGGCCGGGATTGCGGGATAAATGGCGTAACTCCATCGAGAAGCGAGTTCAGCAAGCAGAAGATGCTGTCAATAAGCTCGCACAGAAGCTGAATCAGGGTCTCCAGAAAACCCTGGATGTTTTAGGGAGTGCTCTGGATGCGGGCTTGGGTCTGCTGGAAAAGGGCATGTTGGGCGTGGTCAGCGTCTGTGGTGGCGTTGTCATGGGAGCCATCAAGTTTGGGGAAGGGGTTGCCCAGTCTTTAGGCGCGTTTGCAGTGTTGGCGAAAGATATCGCGGCAAATCCGGGTCAGTGGATGAGCAATCTGGGTGGTGCTGTCTCGGATGGGATTCAGAACCATCTGTGGGGTGCCTTTCAGGAGCAAGTTCAAGCCTGGTTTAACCAAAAGCTTCAAACCATTCTTGGTTTAGGAAGCATGATTTGGAAGGTTCTGACCGAAGGCGGTATCTCGATGGCGCAGATCGGCAAAATGGCTTGGACTGCTGTCAAGCAAGCCCTTCCGACGATTATTATCGGAGTCTTGCTAAAACGCCTGGTTTCAATAATTGTGCCTGCGGCAGGGGCGGTGTTAGCAATTATCCAGGGATTACAAGCAGCTTGGGGGACTGTCAGTCAGATTATTCAAGCCTTTGGACGTTTCATGACGTTTTTGAAGGCAGTTAAGACTGGGTCAGCTGGTCCACAATTTGGAGCACTGTTGGCTTCAGCAGCGATCGTATTGCTAGAATTCATAACTAATTTCATCATTGTCAAAATTGCGAAGGCAGCCCGGAAAGTGGCGGGTAAGCTGAAGGGTCTTGCGAAAAGTTTGATGAAGCGGTTTAAGGGTAAAAAAGGAAAGCAAGGCAAAGGAAATAAGAATAAAAATAAAGAAGACACAAAGAAAAAAAATAAAGATAAAGAAGACAAAAGGAAACATTTAAAAAAAGTTGTTACCATATTAAAACCTAAGGTTAAATCTTTATTAAGTAAAAGTGTTTCAGGTCTTCGCTTGAAGGCTCAGCTTGCCGTTTGGCGCATAAGACATAAGCTGAGCAAACTATCCCTAGAGAGGGAAGGGAAAAGTAATGTAAGAGTTTATGCACAAATTAATCCAGGCGAAGACGTTGCAGAAACTTACATGCCTCAGGGAGAGGATCTCCGAACCCTTGTTCATGAGGTGGCAGATAGAATTCGTAAACGTCCAGATGTCCAGCGGATGGCTCAGGCTATGAGATCTCAGAAAGGAACGAAGGAAGACCCCATAACAATTCCTCAAGGGCTTGGTTTACCTGCTGCAATTGAACATATGCGTACCTCAGGTAGAGAAGCAGCTAAACCTTGGAAGATGAGATACCTAGAGGTTGGCGAGAAAAAAGTCTCAGAGCAGAAAGGATTTGGATCGCAATATAACTGGATTGTTCGAATGGGAGATTCGAAATACCATGACATAGCTCAGAAGACAATGGAAGAGATTAAAGAAAGCAGTGGCATGACTGATGGGAACATTGCATCTGGATTACGTGATTTCGTGAGAGGAAAAGAACTAGCAGAAAGTTTAAAACCATACAAACATAAGCTTAGCAGGATAAAGTATCTCATGTTTGGGAGAGAGGGTTCTAGAAATCCAGGAGTAATTGGTTTTGCTCCTATGACATTAGAACTCATTGCGCACCAGGAAGACTCAATGACTTGGAATGAAGCCTTTGCAGGACATGAGGGAGATCGAAGCCGTGTAGGAGGGCGAGGGGCGTATCCAATGTCAATGGAGAAGGCACAATCAGCTACACTTGAGTTAGAAAAGGAGCACACAGCAAGACAAGAAGCTGAGAAAAGAGGTGAAGAGGCTCCAGAGATTAATCGAAGTTCAGAAGCAGCAGAACTGGCTAAAAGGGAAATTGAACTTGCTACACGCTGGCTTACAATGAAGATGAAGGCTGAGGGACTTAGAGCATTTACTAGTAGAGAGCACGCTAAACAGTTTATTGAGGATAAAGTAGTGGAGTTTTACAAGGGAAGAAGTAGAAGGAAAAAACGATGAAAACTGTACGGATAGCCCTGCAGGAAAATGTTGCCGAGGGTCATATTGACTCGGCTGCATGGGACAATGAGTGGTCTCTAGTGAAAACTATACCTGCTGATGAAAACACTCCCCATGAAGTTATTTGGATAACTGAGGACGAGCAGACACTAATCCACTACATCGAAGATTTTTATATTGGTTTATCCTATCTTGTACTTCGTGGAGAAAATCTTGATACTGCTGTCGAAGAAATCAGAGAATCATTACAGACTTATTCTGAGCGAGAAATATTTGAAGCAATCAAAACCAGCAAAGATTTGGGAGTGCTAGTGTGTGCCATATACTGTGCAGGTATTGTTGCACCTCAACACTATGATGATAACTTTTTTGGGCTAGTTAAAGAGTTATTGGATAGCTCTGAACCGATTGTTCGTCGTGCAGCAATAACTGCGATTGGATATATGGGCTGGTCAGAGTTCAAAAGAGTGCTGACAGAGATCAAAGATAAGGATTTCGATGTAGAAGTTCGCAAAGATGCTGAAGTCATGCTAGAAGGACTTAAAAAGTGATGTAGTGACTCTCTATGAAGTGAAGTGTTGTGCAAAATTATCCCTCCGAAGAAGAACTACAAAAGACTCTTCGTAACTACCTTGAAACCTGGGCAAAGGAAAACCTGTCCGACTTTGACGAACTCAGCGAAGACGCCTCAACTGAGACCCTAGAAGAAATCACCAAAGCCCTCGAACAACTTGCAGACACTGAATTCGAAGCCATTACCCAAGATGCCACTGCTGAATTCATCGACGCTATCGAAGCAACCTTTCAACAATGGGCAAAAACTGCCCGTGCAGAACTCGACCCAGATGCTGCTGGCAGCCAGACCATTTACAAAGCCGTCCTTGACTTCTTCGAAGCTGAAGAATGGCCCTTCGCTGAAGACGACAATGAGCCTATCCTGTACATGAACTTTCAGGGTGAAAATGGTCAATGGACTTGCTACGCCAAAGCTAGAGAAGAACAACAGCAATTTATTTTCTACTCCATCTGTCCGGTCACAATCCCCGAAGATAAACGCCTAGCCGCTGCCGAATTTATCACCCGCGCCAACTACGGTCTCCTTATCGGCAACTTTGAACTCGACTTCGACGATGGCGAAATCCGCTACAAAACTAGCATCGATGTCGAAGGCGATACCCTCAGCCAGAATTTAATCAAACACTTAGTCTATACGAATGTAACGACGATCGATGAATATTTACCGGGCATTATCGCCGTCGTAGAAGGCAAAATCTCACCCCAAGAGGCGATCGCCAAAATTGAAAATTGATAACCGACAAACTCTCTAAATCGATTCTCATTTTAACGGCAAAATTGCATTCAATTAATCTTCAAAATTCTTCAGCTTTCAGACGTTAATCCAGTATTGGCGGTACTTCCAGAGGACGTAAATTATCGGGATCGCTCGGTGGGGGCGGTAGCGTCGAGGGAGAAGTTCCGGGAGTACCCGATGGCTCGCTCTCGGGTGAGAGGGGTGTAGCCGGACTGGTGGAGGCATAGGTTTGTACCAAGGCGGTGCGGGTTTCCACTTCGCCCAACTCGTTCGTCACTTGGAGGGTAAAAGTTTGCTGGCTGGGGGTGCCTTGCAGGGTCACTTTGAGCGAACCTTTAGCATCAGCCGTGGCGAGAACCGGCGAGAGGGAGACCTGAAGGTTGCGATTTTCGGCCCCTTTAATATCCCAGGCGAGATTGAGAATTGTCGGCGTGCCGTTGGGGTTGAGGGGAAAGAGGAAGGTGGTGGGATTTTCCCCCACGGGTTGACCGTTGACTTTAAAGTCGATTTGAGCCAAAGCCCGATCGCCTCCCGTCTCCCCAGCCGAGGGGGGTCGCACCACGATCGCATCGGAGGAGAGGGTTATCGGCGGCCCTCCCGACCCTCGAGAAATGGCAACGAGTTCAAATTGATACTCGCCGATGGCCAGGGGTTGGGTGGGGAGATTGCGACAGACCAATTGGGGGGTCTCTTCTCGAGTCCCCAGCTGACAGGATTGGAGTGCGGGAGGGAGGAAGTTATCGCCGTTGCTGAGGAAATCGTAGCGTTGCAGTTCTCGTCCTCGACCGGTTCGGGCATCGATCGCCCGCAAAACCAGCGCTTTCACCTGCCGGGGATTCTCGATGGCAAAATCGAACAAAATCGGGTTTTCACCACCCGTGTAGGGGCGGTTAACGGCGGCAAATCGATCGAGTTTCGGGGGGGTGAAGACCAGAGTATTTTGGGTTTCTTCAGTATCGGCCGCTTCTTGGGGATTCTGTCGGGAAAAGACTTCGATGCGATATTTATACTGACTCGGAGCCAGTTGTCGATCGAGAGTCCAGGTACAACTGAAGCGATCGGTCTCGATGGGGTCGCAACTTAATTCTGTGGTGGGATCTTCGGAGGGCAAAAATACCCCCTCTTCGTAGGGGTAGGTATAGATTTCCGATTGGCCTTGGGCTTCCGTTTGAATGATATTAAGTTTGTCGAGGGTTTGGATATTGTGGATTTCCCAGGTCAGCACGATTTGTTTGCGGACATTTCGCGGGTTGGCGATCGCCCTCGATTTGAGGTTGTGAATTTCCAGGGGGGGAATCGGCAGCAGGGGAACCGATTCCGTCAGTTTCGTATCGCTGGGTTGGGTGGCATCGCGCTTGCGAATCCCAAATTGAGTTTCGGCGGGGGCAGGAAAAACTTGCAACTCGAAGGCGTAGTCGTTGGCGGGGGGTAGGTTTTCCACCCGGAACTGGCAGTTTAAGCGATCGGAAGAATCTGGCATCAGACTGCATTGGGAGAGTTTGAACGAATTTTTTTGCGATTCCTCCGATTGCTCTTCCGCACTGGGTATCATCTGAATCTCGTTCGCCGACAAAGGATCGGAACCGGCGATGGTTTGGCGATCGAATCGATTGGATGTCCGCTGTCCGGCCGCATCGAGATAGGTCAGCATGACGCTGTCTAAATTCTCCCGAATCTTACCCTTGTCCTTAACGGTGAAATTCTCAACGGTAAAGTTGAGAAATACCGCAGATTGGAGGATATCGTCACCATCCGCGCGATTGGCTTTAAAGGTCTCAATTTTCGGTGCGGGGGGGAGAACGTAGCACACCCACAACAGCCATCCAACCGCACCCAACACCCCCAAAAGCAGCAACCACCACACCCACCAGGGAGTGCGCCGCCATACCACCTCTCCTTGCAGGGTTTGCAACTCCGGTTGCTCGCGAGTGGGGTCCGTCAGGGCCACCTCAAAAGCCAGGGTTTTATCCTTACGCCGCAGGGGGGGTCTCCAGCGTCGCAACCGCACCTCGATGGGTTCTTCCCACCGTTCCCAGGGTTGGAGGTCGAGGGTGGTGGGGTTGTCTCCGGTGCGAGTCAAGCGCACGTCGAGAGCAGCGTTGGGAAGCGGGTAGACCTCGAGATTCGGATTGCGGCGGTTATTGGCTTGATTGACGATCGCCGCCCGAAATTGGCAGGTTTGCCGCCACAGACCCAAAGCCGAGATGGTCGGAAGATGACCCGGCCGATGGCGTTCGACAGGTTCGAGAGAGAGTTGGGGATCCCCCTGGGGCAGAATCTGAAAATAGAGAATATCGATTTGCGCCCCCCGATGGGAACTGCGATCGCCCACGGTAGAAAACAGGCGGATGGTGGGGCTGTAGAGTCCGGCCAGGGCTGTTTTGGGCGGTGTCAACACCAACGAGAGATCGCCGATGTGGTTGATGTTGGGGTTGAGCAGCAAAACCGGTCCGCCTTCGGAACCCACCACCCGGTACCAAGTCGGGTCGAGATCGCATTCGAGGCGAAACCGATCGACGATGCCCGAGCGATTTTCCACTCGGATCGCCACCGTCACCGACTCCCCCGGCACGATCGGGTACGGCTGCTGCCGGGTCATAACCGGTTCGACGATCGAAAATTTCGGTTTGAAATCTTTGTCGGAGGGGGGAACGACCTGGAGTTGTTGTTCCAGGCGTAAGAATTTCAGTTCCGGATATTCGTGGGCGCTAATCCAAATGTCGTAGTGGTAGAGAATCGACTTCGCGCGATCGGGAATCCGCAAGGACAGTTCGGCGGTATTCTTGCCATTGCGCTCTACATCAACGAGCACCGAGAGGATGGAGTTGGGGTCGCGTTCCCACCAACTCAGCAGGTTTTGCGAGTCGGGATCGTTAGGTCGAGGTTCCACCCAGACGGACACCGGAGTATTTTTCTTGCCCCGATTGGAAATCGTCACGGTGACATCGAGTCGATCGCTGCGCTGGGTTCCCCCGGAGGCGGTGACGGTGGCATCGATAAGTTTACTGGCAGTCTGCATGGGATGGAAGGGGGTGATAGTGCAGTCGAACGCGATTTCCGTCGCCGTCACTGGCAATTAACGCTTCGTTTTTCTCGGGGTTGAGGATTAAATCGACGGTGTTGAGGCGGGTATCGCCAAACCGGGCGACGGTCTGTTCCTTGGGGGTGTCGGCGGTCTGGGAAAACGCTCGCAGCATCACCCGCCCGTCATCTCCAGTGCTGGCAAGATAGAAACATTGGCGGTTTTGGGGATGGGAGGCGATCGCTACAGAACGCACCGGAAGATCGGGTTCGGGGGTTTGCCATTCTAGCGCCTCGTCAGTACAGGAAAACTCGGTTTTTCGATAGCGATATTCCGGACTCGTCACCTTGGAATCTTCCGAAAATTTGACCGATCGAAACGGCTTGGCGTTCTCCCGCATGCATTGGCGCAAAACCGCCATATCCCAAACTTTGATATAGCCTTGAGTATCTGCGGTGACTAAATGCTCGTCGTTGGCGGCAATGCTGGTGATGTAGTCGCGACTGCCAAAAATCGGCAAGAAATCGCTCTGGCTGCGATTTCTCTGCACCTCCTGCAAATACTCGGGGTCGAGGGTATACACGCGATCGTTTTCCCAGTCCCAAAAGGCGAGGGTATTAAACTGTCCTCCCATCGCCACGAGGGTGTTTCCTTGCGGGTTCTGGGTGATGCCCAGGGCGTAAACGGCAATCCCTTCGAGGTAGATTTGCTTCTGAGGTTGGGTGTTGTTCCTCTGGGTGGGGTCTAATTTCCACTGGCGCACGAAGCCGCTGCCGTGAGCGCTCAAGAGATAGTCCGCATCTTGCAGGAACTGCAAATCGAAGACGCTGTCGGAGGCATTGAGAGACCACTGCGATTCTTTTTCGAGTCCGGCCAGATTCCACAGTTGAATGTTGCCATTTGCCAACCCGGCGGCCACCACCACCTCCCGCGCCCCGCTGGTTGCCCGTTCGCGAATCACCCGCACTGCCGATGCCGTTTGTTTTTTCGAAGCGACTTGGCTTCGGTAACCCAGGGCGTTGGGATTGAGGAATCGTTCTGGGGTGGAATTAACGTGCCACTGCCAAATTTCTCGATCGCTAGAACCGCTCAGAACCCGAGAACCGCTATCGATAATACTCACAGAATTGACGGTATCGCGGTGTCTTTTGGGAAAGAAATATTGATACAAAGGAACAGCCAATAGCCCAAATAACAGCAGCAAGAGAAACAGCCGCCATTTCGACCCCAGGTTGAGGATGAGAACGATCGAGTTGCGATTGAGACTAATCTGGGAGGGCGGCGATTTTAACTGGGCAAATACTTCAAATTCGAGGATTTTGGGAATCAACCAGCCCTGTTGATTTTTCTTGACTTTGGCAGTGGCGCGCACGGTTTTAGATTCACCGCGCTCGAGAAAAATCGGGTTGGGGTCAAATTCAAACTCCTCGACATCCGATCGGTCACCTTCATTTTCGAGACTGAGTTCGATTTCTTGGGAATCATTCGCCCGATTGGTAAGTTCGAGGGGGTATTCAAAAATGTATCGATCGTTTTCGCTCTTGACGTTTTCCCGAATTGTTTTTTCTTTATCGGGCGATTTAAACTCGATTTGACCTTGGGGAGCTACAGAAAACTGGCAGGTTTCGGAAACGGGTTTTCCGATTTTCGGTTGAGCAATCAACTGGCATTGATAGTCCTCAGAACATCCCGCCGGGGTGAGTTCGGAATCGGGAAAGGCAACACATAAGTTTTCGATCGTGTTATCTTTTCCCAACAGCTTAATGTTCGAGTTCTCCCAATAAATCTTCCAACTTTTTGGGGTATTTTTACCTTTTTGACACTCGAGCTTAACATCTAGGGGTTTAGAACTGAGGTTAAAGACTCGCACGGGGACGATATTTTTTTGACCGGCAAAAACAATCGGATTTCCTTCAAAAAATAATTCGATATAAGATTGAGAGTCCGTCACACTTAAGGTGACATCTTGCCGAGCGACAATATGTTTATTTTCAACGGAAAAGACTTCAACCACCAGGGGAATCTCCCCTTGAATGCCCAGAATAGGGGGTTCGATAACGTTGACGGTAAAGTGAATGGTATTACCCGGTGGTTCCTTCGCCGAAACCCGTGGATGTACGCTATACCAGTCGTCACTTTGGGGATAGCCCTTGGCATAGACTTTAATTTGCATCATCACCCAGTCTTGAGTGATATTCGTGGCCCAAACTTGAAACTGACTGGTGGGATGGTGACTATCTGGATGTTTAATCAGCTCTCGATCGATTTTCAATCTAATTCCAGACATAATATCAAGTTCGGTTGAAGACTTACAATGACCGTGGTGGTGAGAATCGGGGGCATCGGGAGAGATCTATAGCTGTTGCCAGAGCAATTAGGACACTCATGAAGGTGGGCTTGGGGGGCAAGGGGGGCTTCGGGAGCAGGGGGGGGAAAGACTTCAGTAAGATTGCACAATTGTCTGGTGTTGTCCTAACTAAATTGGCGACTGCTATAAAGAAGACATGGATCGGGTGGCGCTGAATTGTCAGTGATTATCCGAACTTTATATAACGACATTTTCTCTCTTTGAAAACAACTCGATATGTAGATAAAGGCTTTAGGGATTTGTCCATTGATAGCAGCGATGTTGTTCCCAATGCCGGCGGGCGTAATCAAGAACATTGATGCCCAATTCGTGAGCCGTCCGAATTTCCGATCGAGGCAAATCGTTTTCCCCACCCCAGGCTGAAGAAAGTTCGCCGATAATGACGAGAACATTCCCAAATTGACGAAACTCGATGGGAGGGCGATCGGGTTTCAACTGCGGCAAACTGGGAAATAGAAACGGTCGTTCGAGAATCAAATCCACAGAGGTTTCCGATCCATTTACTTCTCCCCATTGACTCGAACCGAGCTGTTTTAACTGTTTTAAGTTATCGATCGCAGCCGCAGATAAACTGCCAACTTCCATCAGAAGCATTCCTCCAGCTTGGAGGTACGATCGCAATAATTGAACTTCCTCTTGTTTCAAATATCGATGCTCGTGAGCACGACCAATATACAAAAAGTTGTAACCCTCGCAAAGCGCATCCGCCCCCAACTCTTGTCCCCCCTCCAGTCCGATGGCAAATTCAAGCTGTGACTGGGAACGAGTCACCTGCACCAGATCGATTTCCTCCACCCCCTGCATGCGCGGGTATAACGGTTCGACGGCTTTCATCAGATACGCCAAATTGTCCCGCGTTTGCCCATCGTCGAAATCTAAATCTTTCATCGAGCGCACATCCGGTGGCACCAGCAATCCCCCTTTCACCCGTCGATCCGATCGCCATGTGGTCTGACGGCGATAGAGAAAATTCAATTCGTTCTCTTGCGGGGCAAACACCTGCTGGGGGGGACGCAGCTGGGATTCTCGTAAATCCAAAGAAATCCGACACAGCTCGATTTGCCCCTCCTCCAACGCTTGAGTTTGTTGGGCGATGGCAAAACTTTCACTCAGCAGGCGATTGGAATTGCGGAGAATTTCACCGGTCTTTTCATTTTGAAGGGCGTTCGGTTTGCGATAGCTCACATATAAGTAAACCTCGATCTGATTTTGACCGGAACGATCTGTAGGGTTTTGAATTCGATAGCTCATGGGTTGGTTCACCACGATCGGATTGCCGGTAACATCGATGGCGATACCCGGTTGCACTTCCACCCAGCGTCCGTCTTTGTAGGAGTTATCGATGGGAAATTGATTCACCTGAGTGGGTGTCATCACCCGGACTCCCAATCCGCACACGATGCCCGGTTGATTGAGCGATCGATAGTGGAGGTTTTGCCGTTGCTGCTGGTATTCCCGTTCCCGCTGCCAACACTCGGCATTGATGGTCAATCCATCGTAAACATCCAAGATTTGCAGGGGATTTTGGGGATTGGGTAGGGAAAATTCGGGTTTGACCATCAGCGATTCAATATTCAGGATAGAAACAGCAATCTCGAAACTTGCAAGACAAGGGGAAGGGGAGACAAGGAGACAAGGGGAGAGGGAGACAAGGAGACAAGGGGAGAGGGAGACAAGGAGACAAGGAGACAAGGAGACAAGGAGACAAGGGGACAAGGGGAGAGGGAGACAAGGAGAGAATTTCTCTACTTACCGATGACCCAAAGATGAGGATTATTAATCATATTGACTAATCCACGAAGAACTCGATTGTAGAGACTGTAGAGTTCTCTTCCTTGTTCTGTATTTAAATATTGACATTTGACCGCAAATTTAATCCACACTTGAGTTTCTGCTGCCTCGGCTTCACTATCGCTCAATTTGGCAATAAAAGCCCCTTCATACCTTCTTTTTCGCCACGCTTCTGCTAAGTTGGCACAGACCGAACGGGAAGACCTTCGGATTTGGTCGGTCAAAGAATAGCGTTCTTCAACGGGAAATTTCTTTGAGAGTCCAAAGATTGTCATGGCAGCGTCAAAAGCGGTTTGATAAACCACTAAATCTTCATGACTTTTGATAGATTCTTTACTCATGACCTCTCTCCCCTTGTCTCCTTGTCTCCCCTTGTCCCCTTGTCTCCTTGTCTCCCCTTGTCCCCTTGTCTCCTTGTCTCCTTGTCCCCTTGTCCCCTTGTCCCCTTGTCTCCTTGTCTCCTTGTCCCCTTGTCCCCCTCTCCCCTAACAATCGGCATACGGATTTCCCGCTGAGAAAATCGCCCCGCAAAGCTTCACCCCCCTCAAACTCACCCCAGCCAAGTCTACATCTGTCAGGTTCGCCTCCCGCAAATCCGCCCCTTGCAGGAAGGCTCCATTTAAAGAGGCCCCGGTCAAATCTGCCTCCCGCAAATCCGCCCCCTGTAAAGAGGCATCGTCTAAAGATGCCCCAGTCAAATTGGCTCCCCGCAGGTTGGCTTCTTCCAAGGATGCCCCTTGTAACTGAGTGCCAATTAATATGGCATTTTCTAGATCCGCCTCTGCCAAAATCGCCCCGGCCAAGTTATTCTCGCTCACATTCGCCTCTCGTAGATTCGCCCCTTCTAAGTATGCCCCCGCTAACTCCATACCCAAACCCCCCCAGTTGACACCGGTGAAATTCGCCTTCTCTAAGTTGGCTTGGCTCAAATCCAACTCATCCGCAAAAATAAAGGTCAAGTCGGCTTCGGGTAAATTCGCCCTCCTCAAAGAAGCCCCATCGAGGTTGACGCGACTCAAATCGATGTCTTGGAGGTCGGCCCCATTGAGATTGGCCCATCTCAAATCTGCCCCTTCCAGGTTCGCTTCCTTGAGCAGAGCACCACTGACATTGGCATTTTGCAGGTTCGCTCCCATCAAATTGGCTTTTTCCAACCGGGTGCAAGGGAGGGTTTCCTCGTCCGATTTGGGGCAACTCAGATCGGCCCATCTCAAATCCGCACCGCTGAGGTTTGCCTGGTTCAGGTTCGCCCCGCGCAAGTCGGCGTTGCTGAAGTTGGCTTCGTTGAGACTCGCTTTCATCAGGTGAGCCGCTTGCAGTTGCGCCTCTTGCAAGTTGGCCAGAAATAGGTTGGCTTCTTGCAAATCGGCACGGTTGAGTTCGACGGCATACAGGTTACTGTTTTTGAGGTTGGCTTCTTGCAGGTTGGCTTCGTTGAGAATCGTGCGGCCGAGTTGGGCTTCGACGAGGTACGCACCGGAGAGATCCGTTCCGGAGAGATCCGTCCCGGCTTGGATGCGATCGTTAGCAATTTGCCATACCTGAAGCCATTTGCGAGAGAGTTGCGATCGCTCGATCAGGGTTCCCCGCAAATCTGCCCCCCGCAAGTCCGCCCCCCGTAAATCCACATCCCGCAAATCCGCACGCCGCAAATCTACGTTTCGCAAGTCGGCGCGACTTAAATCCGCCCCCCGCAAATCCGCATCCCGCAAGTCGGTATCTTGCAAGTTGGCATCCCGCAAATCCACATCCCGCAGAAATTGCTCTCGCAGGTTTTCCCCGTCTAAGTTGCAATCGCTGCACTCTCGCCGTTGCAATAATTCTTCAAATTGAAAAGCCCGAACCGAGGCGATCGATCCGAAAAGAAGGGCAGCGATCGCCCCAATAATAGAACCCATTCGGGCGATCGTTTGGGCGGATGTGGAACGTTTCATCTTCGTTAAATCCGTACGGAAAGATTGAGGGCCGATCCCGGTCGGTTTTGCCAGTTATTTTAGAAAGCTTTTTGGCGTCTGACAAGTTCGAACGATCGATTTTGAACCACGATCTTGCCAAATTGAATTAATAGCATTGAGTTGAAAAATTTTGTCAGATTATGCGCTATACTATGGCAGATATTAATCCAAATTTCGATCGAATCCTCATCTAGCTTCTAGCTAATCGCCGGGTTTGTCTGTGTTTTTACGGGATTCAAAACTTTCTAAGGCGAAGCGCAAACAAATATTAATATTTATTAGAAATGATTGACAAAGATCGGGAGATTCAAATCTCTTGACTTTGTCTATATCTAATTCCTCAATGGAACCCACATAAAATTATGGGTTAATCTTGGTGATGGCAATCTAGTAATGACCATCACCACTCGATCGTTCTCTAAAAACTGGTATCTTATTTTGATTTCTACCAGGTGTCTATTGAAATCCGAGAAGGAAGAAATTAATGCAACGAAAATGGCAGTGGTGGGGTTCGATCGTCGCAATGATGGGGGCGATCGTGCTGCCGGGAAAAGCCCTATCCTCCACCCCATTCAAAACCCCTCCCAAAACCCCCATCGCCCCCCAAGAACGGCGAGTGGATGCGTTGAACGGTACAGCAGTCGTTAGGACATCGGGCGATCGAGATGCTTTAGGACGCGCTCGAGATGCTCTAGGACGCCAAGATGCTTTAGGACGGGACCAGGATATTTTAGGACGCGAGCAAGATGCTCGCACTGGTTGTCCTAAAAAAACGGGTGGTTGCTATGAAAAAGGGGAGTTTGAATTTGAAGGATTTGAATACTGGGTCGATGCCTGCCACATTCTCGAACGGCAAGGGGACTATGCCGGTGCCCTCGAGGCGTGCGAAACCGCCATCGAACTCGAGCCGAACAAACGGGAAACCATAGACGTGTGGGCGAGTCGGGGCAACGCGCTGGTAGGATTGGAGCGTCACGAAGAAGCGATCGCCTCCTACAATCGCGTCTTGGCAGCGCGTCCGGAAGATTCTCGGGTGTGGACGTCCCAATGCGAGGCGCTGTTGGAATTGGGGCAGACGGAAGATGGAATTGCCGCCTGCGATCGGGCTATTGACGCTAACGGGAATTGGGGCCGCACGACTCCAGCGCGGGCGTGGCGTTTCCGGGCCCGAGGCTATCGCCAGCAAGCCGACAGCATTACCGATGGCTTGGAAACCGAGGCAGAACTCGCCGAGTTATTTCCCGATCGCCCTCAAGACGGGGAAGCGCAAACGCGGGAGTCGAACCAGCTTTTTTACGCCCTGATAGAAGCCAACCGTTCCTACGAACGGGCGATCGACCTCGAGCCGCGCGATTCCCTGGCGCGGGCGCGGCAGTGCGGGATTTTGACCCAATTGGGATGGGTACAGTCCCCCACACCACCAGGCTACCCACCCCAACCCACCCCAGCAGAACGCTACAAACTGGCGATCGAGACTTGTCGCGAGGCGATTTCGATCGATGGAGATTGGGGCGATCGGACTCCGGCACTGGCTTGGGGAAACTTGGCTTTAGCGAGGGTCGCCCTGGGGGAACTCGAAACCCGTTTTGTGGAGAAGGCGCGGTATTTTGAAGCAGCGATCGCCACCTACGAGAAGGCCTTGGAAATCGACCCCCTGGATGCCCCCCATTGGACCGAGCAGGGGCGGTTGTTGCAGCAGTTGGGTCGCCACGAGAAGGCGCTCATCTCCTTCGATCGGGCTTTGGAAATCGCGCCGGATGCGTCGCTGCCCCTGGTACATCGCTGCGAACTCCTCAATGCTATCGAAAAGCATCAGGAAGCCCTGGAGGCTTGCGAGGGCGCTCTGGATGGGGATAACCGCTGGGATGGCGAGGCGGTGGCGCGGGTGTGGAACCAACGGGCGGCGGCACTGGTGGGATTGGCAGACTACGAAGGGGCACTGGCTTCGGTGGAACGGGCCCTGGCGCTGTACGATGTTCCCGATCGCACGGCGGCCATCCTACTCAGTCAAGACCCGATCGGACGTTGCCACAAACTGGATTTAGCAGCGATTTCCCAGCGAGATTTTGATGGGTCTTGGGATGGATATCGCAACGCCCTCAATAACAAGGCGGCGATTTTGTGGCATCTCGGACGCAACCTGGAAGCCCGACGGTGGGCGATTGGGGCCCTGAGTCCCGAAAGCGTCGCCATCGAGTCTGCGGTTGACGAACAAGGGGCACTCGAAATCAGCTGCAATGCGTCTTCGGCTTGGTTTAACTACGGCAGAATTCTCCAGGAGTTGGAGGACTATCCCCGGGCGATCGAAGCCTATGATTTCGCCTTGAAAACTTACGGGATTTATCGCTCTCCCCAGGTGCATTCCGATCGCTCTCTTCAGGAGTATTCCGATCGCTCTCTTCAGGAGCATTCCGATCGCTCTCCTCAGGTGTATTCTGAAGCTTGTGCGTGGTTGCTCAAGGGTGGCCAAACCAAGACCGAAAAGGCGACGAATCCGATCGATGGGGGTGGGGCGTTTTACGCGATTCCCGATCGCTATTGCGCCAATATTTGGGTCAATCAAAGTGCCGTGTTTTACTACCGAGGGCGTTATCTCCAAGCGCGAAACGCCGCCGAAAATGCGACGCATCTCTATCCCGAATCTATAGCTGCTTGGTATAACTTAGCCTTGGCTTCGGTGGCACAGGGGCAGTATCGCGAAGCCCTGAATGCCTTCGATCGCGCCCAAGGGAGAATCGGCCAAGAGAATGGAGAACTCGCCGATCGCATTGTGGCCGGACAAGTGAAGACGATCGCCGATTGGGGAGAAGAAATTCGCCGGCAAGCACGTGAGGCATCCGATGGAAATCAAGCCCGAGAACTGTATCAAACGGCATTGAATCTTTTCGATCGGGCCCTAGAACTCGATCCCGAT